>JAGNRR010000153.1 GCA_017988595.1 Chitinophagaceae bacterium | reverse complement strand
GCCTGACAAGGAATATCCCATTTGAAAATATATTAAAAATTGAAATTCAAGAAGGTAAGAAAAACTTTCATTACCAAAATAGTAAGTAATTTCAACTTCATTTTTAAATAAAAAATAATTAACGCGCCTCCAACCAATTTCGTCCAGCGCCCATTTCGGCAATTACTGGCACATCATTTGGCAATGGCATTGCGTTTTCCATATTTTCAATAATCAAGGTTTTTAGCGTGTCTATTTCATCGATATGGGCATCAAAAATTAATTCATCGTGTACTTGAAGCAACATTTTCGAAAGCATTTTTTTTGATTTCATTTCTTGATGAATTTTTAGCATTGCCATTTTTATCATGTCGGCTGCACTGCCTTGTATTGGCGAATTAATTGCATTTCTTTCTGCAAATGCTCGCTCTGTAAAATTACTAGAATTAATTTCTTTGAGCCATCGTTTTCGTCCCATCAAGGTTTTTACAAAGCCATTTTTGCGGGCAAACTCAATGGTTTCTTCCATAAATTGTGTTATGCCATTAAATTCTTTTTTATAATTATCGATAATTTCTTTGGCTTCGGTTCGGCTAATGCCCAAATTATCGGCAAGTCCAAATGCACCTTGACCATAAATGATTCCAAAATTTACACTTTTTGCTTTATAACGTTGTTCTTTGCTCACTTCATTTTCATCGATACCAAAAACTTTTGCAGCTGTTGCTGTATGAATATCTTTGCCAGCTTTAAATGCAGCGCACATATTTTCGTCGCCACTAATTGCAGCAATTATTCGCAATTCAATTTGTGAATAATCGGCACTGATTAAAATATATTTTTCATCTCGAGCTATAAATGCTTTTCTAATTTCTTTTCCTCGCTCGCTTCTAATTGGAATGTTTTGTAAATTTGGATTATTGCTCGATAATCGTCCAGTAACTGCAACCGTTTGCGCATAAGTGGTGTGCACTCTTCCCGTGTTTGGATTTATCAATTGTGGCAACGTATCCACGTAAGTATTTTTAAGTTTTGTCAATTGCCTAAAGGCTAAAATGTCATCACAAATTTTGTGTTTTGGAGCCAATTTTTGCAATACATCTTCTCCCGTTTTATATTGTCCAGTTTTGGTTTTTTTTGCTTTTTCATCAAGTTTTAATTTGTCAAAAAGCACTTCGCCCAATTGTTTAGGCGAAGCCAAATTAAATCGAACTCCTGCTTGATCATAGACACTTTCTTCAAAACTTTTGGCTTCAATTGCCAATTCTTTTCCATAATCTAATAAAAATCCTTCGTCTATTTTTATGCCTTCAAACTCCATATCCACCAACACTTTTGCCAATGGATTTTCTACTTCATTAAAAACGTTTTCTACTTCTTTTTCTTTTAAAAGCGGTACAAATTTTTCTTTTAATTGCAATGTAATATCAGCATCTTCGGCAGCATAAGCCGTTATTTTTTCATCTTCTACATCGCGCATATTTCCTTGACCTTTGCCTTTTTTGCCAATCAATTCTTCAATGGAAACTGGCGCATAATTCAAGTATTTTTTGCTCAATTCATCCATGTTACTTTTTCCTTCGGGCTCAATGACATAATGTGCCAACATGGTATCAAATATTTCACCTGCAAATTCAAAACCATAATTTTTTAATACCAACAAATCATATTTTATGTTTTGTCCCACCCAAATTTTTTCTTTATCATTAAATAAAGGCTCAAATTTTTTAAGCAATAAAATGCAATCCGTTTTATTATCAGGACAAGAAATGTAAAAGGCTTCACCTTTTTTTATAGAAAAACTCAAGCCTACCAATTCGCACAGATTGGCATCGATTCCTGTTGTTTCGGTATCAAAACAAATTTCTGTTTCTGTACTTAGTTTCTCTATAAAAAGGTCTAATTCATTTTCAGTAATTTTTTTGTATTCATGTGAAGTATTTTCAATTGTATTAAAATTTGAAGCTTCAAAATTTAATTCTATTTCTTGTGGAGGCGCTGCTGTTTTTGTTTTTGCTACAGCATTTCCAAACAAATCACTTTGTTCGCCAGCAGCAGCTGTTACTTGAAAAGTATCGCCCAACAATCTTTTGCCCAAAGTTCTAAATTCAAGTTCATTAAAAATGTCTTCTAATTTTTCTTTGTCCCATTCGCTTATTTTAAAATTCTCTTCATGAAATTCGCAAGGCACATCTAAAATTATAGTTGCTAAATCTTTACTCAAAAGGGCATCTTCTTTTCCTGCTCTTACTTTTTCGCCAATAGAACCTTTTATTTCATCGGCATTTGCCAAAATATTTTCGAGTGAGCCATATTGTTTTAAAAATTTTACAGCAGTTTTTTCGCCTACACCTTTTATGCCTGGAATATTATCGCTGGCATCGCCCATCAAACCGAGCATATCAATCACTTGATCAATGCGCTCAATGTCCCATTTTTCAAGAATTTCTTTTACGCCCATCACTTCAAATTTGCCGCCTTGATAAGGAGGCTTATACATAAATACATTTTCATTTACCAATTGTCCATAATCTTTATCGGGCGTTACCATAAAAATTTGATAGCCTTCTTTGGCTGCTTTTACACTCAACGTGCCAATAACATCATCAGCTTCAAAACCATCAACTTCTATGATAGGAATATTAAAAGCAGTTAATATTTTTTTTATATCTGGCACAGCTTGCAAAATATCTGGTGGTGTTTCTTGACGATTTGCTTTGTAGGCTTCGTATTTTTCTTTTCTTGATGTAGTGGCTTTTGTATCAAAACAAACAGCCAAATGAGTTGGTTTTTGATTGTTTATTAAATCGATTAGGGTGTTTGTAAAACCAAATTGTGCATTGGTGTTTTTTCCCTGCGTTGTAATTCTGGGACTACGAACCAAAGCATAATAAGCTCTGAAAATTAAAGCAAAAGCATCGAGGAGAAATAATTTTTTTTCTTGCATCGTGCTAAGATAAGCAAGAAAAATAAACTAACTAAACAGGGATTTTAATTTAAATAAAAATTACTTCGAAAACTCTATTTTTGTTTTTTCGGCAGGAAAAAAAGCAGGTACAGGTGTAGTATTTTTCATTCCTGGTTTCCATACTGGCGGACATTTCATCATCAATTTATCTAATCTGTCCATCAATTCTTCCTTAATTTCTTTTGGAATATTTATAAAAGTTGGAGTTTCCCAAAAGGCTATTTTGCCATCTTTTCCAATAACAATATCGCCAATGTTTATTGCATATTTTCCTGTTGGGCATTTTGCCACCAAGTCTTTAATGTTGTTCATTAAAAAATCTGTAAAGGATAATCCATTATATACAAAGCTTGGTTGAGCTAGTAATTCACTTGATAAAGCAATTTTTTCGTTGTTTAACGATGATGGTTTAGCATTTTTATTTGTGATAACCAATGTTTGATTTCCTTTTATATCTTCTACAATCGTTGAATCAGGAGTGCTTTTTGAAAATTCAACACCTGGAAATTTTGTTGTTATAGCTTTATCTTGAGCAAAGCTTTGCGAAGCAAAAAATAATGTAAGCAAAGAAAAAATAAATGACTTATTCATAATTGTATTTTTTTAATACAATAAAAATAAGTCATTTTTGAATATAAAATTTTAATTTAAACAAATTATTTTCCAAATAATCGCATTCTCAATTCTGGAAAACGATAAACAGCAACCATCCAAATAAATGCTTGAATAACACAAGGAGCCATTATTGAATCTTTTGAAAGCACATGTGTAGCAATTGCGCCACCCAGATATGCCGCTAAAAGCAAAGTGCCCAAAACTCCAGTTCTTGGATTGATAAATAAAATTACTGCAATGATTTCTACAATGCCAATATAAAGAAACGCTTTGGGGTCCAAACCAAATTTTGTAGCCCCTTCTATCACTTCAGGTGTTTGCATTATTTTCATAATTCCACTTGGAATAAAAATTAAGGCTACTAAAATGGTTAATGCCCATTGAATAATTTTTGTAGTTTTTGGATTCATATTTTTTTAATTTAGACTATAAATCTACATTAATTTTTAATTTTATTTTAATCCTTCTTGTTTTTATTAATTTAAAATTAATGCTTTGCTTATCTTTGCTTTCATGCACATCTTAAAAGTTGATTCCGAATCCTTGGCAAAAAAATGGCTATTGTTTCCATTGACTATTTATAAAAATGACAACAAATTTATTCGACCTTTGGATGCCGATGTAGAAGAAGTTTTTGATGAAAAGAAAAATAAATTTTTTCGTTTTGGAGTCTGCGAACGTTGGCTTTTGGAGAATGAACAACAAGAAATAATTGCTCGAATTGCAGTTTTTACAAACAAAAAATATGTCAATGATTTTCCTGTAGGTGGGTTTGGTTTTTTTGAATGTATTGATAGTCAGGAAGCAGCAAATTTTATTTTAGATGCTGCAAAAAATTGGCTTCAAGAAAGAGGTATGGAAGCCATGGACGGACCAATAAATTTTGGCGAAAGAGATAAATGGTGGGGATTGCTAATTGATGGTTTTGAAGAGCCATTATATAATATGAATTACAATCCATCGTATTACAAAACCTTGTTTGAAAAATATGGGTTTCAAATTTATTTCAATCAAATCTGTTTTGGCATGCACGTGGATCAAAAATTGAGCGAGCGATATTATAA
>JAGNRR010000152.1 GCA_017988595.1 Chitinophagaceae bacterium | reverse complement strand
GACCATAACCTTCGCTAAACCGATTTGGAATATAAAAAGAAATATTATTTGTCAACGTTGAAAAAAATTCATTAATAAGGCTACAGAGGTTGTGCCATCGACATCATAATCACCATAAATTAATATTTTTTCATTTTCATTAATCGCTTTTTCAATTCGATGAACAGCAATTTCCATTCCTTTCATTAAATAAGGATTGTGTAATAAATCAATATTGGGGTAAAAAAAGTTTCTTATTTCTTCTTTATCATTTAAATTTCTAGAGGCAATTAATGATGCAATTAAATGTGAACATTGATATTGAGTAATTATTTTTTCAATGTTTTCAGTATCAATATTTTTTTGAATCCAGTGTTTTTTCATTCTATGGATAAAAATAATAAATTATTCCCAGCGGAAAAATTTTATAACAAGTATATAAACCAAAATTCCCCAAAGCGACAAAATGCCAATTTGTTGCCAACAATCAAATAACGTTTTGCCTTGAAAAGCGATTTCACGAAGGGCATCGTTTAATTGTGTAAGAGGTAATATTTTACAAAAAGGTTGTAACCATTCTGGAAAATTATTTACACCTAAAAAAACACCAGACAAGATTAATTGTGGCATCGTTATCATGTTTGAAATTGGCGGAATCATGGTTTCATTTTTTGCAAGAGAGCTTATTAAAAATCCCATACCAAGAAAAACGATTAAACCAATTAAGCACATTACCAACATTTGAAAAAATGTAGCAAAACCATGAATCAAGGTGTAATTGAATGCAAAATGTCCAACTAAAATTATAATACTTGCAGCTAATAATTGTAAAATTAATCGAGAAAAACCTTCTGCAAAAATGATATTAATTCTATTAATAGGAGTTGCAAAAAAACGTTTTAGAACAAGTGTTTGACGTAGATTGAAAAACACAAATGCAGTTCCAAAAATGCCTGCAGATAAAATAGAAAATCCTAACATGCCTGGTAGAAAAAAATCGAGATATTTAAAAGGACGACCTTCTAAGTTTTCCAAAGAATTTATTTCGGCGATTGTTTTGTTTTCTGGAAATTGTATTTTGTTTAATTTGTCAATTGTACTATTTAAAATTTGCTTTGCAATATTTTGTTCATTGCCAGCAGCATTCGAAGATTGAAAATCAATATAGAATTTTGAAGTGGTTATATTTTTTTTAATAAAAATTATTCCAGCTATTTTTCCTTTTTTTAATAATTCAATATTTTCTTCATCCGATTTTTTTGAAAGATCAAAAGTGGGCATCGAAGAAATTGTTTTGTAAATTGGATTTAGTGTGTCGCTTTTTGAATTTATAGCAATAGAAATTTTTGTTTGCCCATCACTCATTAATCCAAATGCAATAATAAAAATCAATGGAAATGCAATGCTAAAAAATATTGCCGATGGGCTTTTGAGCATCGCTAAAATGCTGGCTTTTGTTAATGCTGATAAGCCTTGAAATTGATTGTATTTTTTCAATTTGTATTTTTTTAATTTAAAATCCTAAATTAAAGCTCCCTCTAATAAAAGGTAATTTTTCGTAAGGCGTATTTTCTTGTTGTAGCACATCGTATAAAACAGTAATTACAAAAATAGATTGTTCGCCAATTGGTTGCACATAGCCTAAACCTGTTAGTAGGGCAAACGTATTATTTCTACTTGATACTTCAACCACTTTTTTTTGTTGATTGTCGTAATATAAATTTGTAATTTCTTTGTAATTAATCAATTCAGGTTCTAAATGAAGAAAAAATCTATTGTAATAGAAATACCGTAAAAATACAGACACATTCCATGAACTAGCTTCTAAAATATGTGTTGTACTATCGATAGATGTAATTGGAACAACAATTTTTTCTCTATAATATTGATATGTGGGACTAATTCCCAAATGTGTTCTTCGTTGAATTCTTGCAGCCAAAATTGGAGCTATTGAAAATAAATAGGCTTTTTCAAATGGTTGAAATCCAATGCTGCCGCCAAAATATACTGGCGAAGAATAATAGCCACTTCCGCCAAGCATTTCTACTTCTTTAAGTTTTATGCCAAATTCATTTTTTTCTGCATTAGCATTAAAATTAAAAAATGAAATAATAAATATTAATAGGAATATATTTTTCATAAAAAAATTAATTATTAAATAAACCAAGGTTTAATCCACCTCGAATAACTGGAACTTTGTAATAAGGCGAATTTGGATTTTGAACTAAATCGTACATAACAATAATAGTCATATATGAAACATTTCCAAGTCGGCTTCCATATCCAGCTCCAACAAGAAACGAAGGGATTGCAAGACGTGCAGGACTTTTAATTAATTTTCCTGTAGTCATTGAATAAGAAATTTCGCCAACATCATAACTATTGATTTCTGGTTCCACTTGTGCAAAAAGCATATCCCAAATAAAATATCGAGCAAAAATTGAAGCACTAATAATGGAACTTTTTGATTTATATATTTCAGGTACACCTGTTAAAATATTATTATATTCAATTTGTTGGCTAAATAGAGTATATCCTAAAGTAACTCCAGCATGAAATTTATTAGTAAATCGATACCCAATCATTGGTTGAATGTTAAAAGAAAATGCATTGCCCACTCCTCCAACACCAATTCCACCTCCAAATAAAAGTCGGGTTTTGTCAAACTTCTTTTTATCGCCTAATTCTTTCTTGCTTAGGTTGATGCCAATTTCATTTTCTGTTGCAAAAAGTGTTGCAGAAAATAAACTAAAAATTAAAATAAATAAATATCGCATAAGTATTTTTTTCAAAACAAAAATACTACTTTTTAAAATACAGAAACTTTTAAAATAAAATAAAATTGTTATTTCAAAATTTCTCTTGCAATTACCAATTTTTGAATTTCACTAGTACCTTCGCCAATGGTGCAAAGTTTACTATCTCTATAATATTTTTCTGCCGGAAAATCTTTGGTGTAACCATAACCACCAAAAATTTGAACAGCTTCAGTGGCACATCTAACACTAACTTCTGATGCATAATATTTTGCCATAGCACTTTGTTTGGTCATTTTTTCGCCACGCATTAGCATATCTGCAGCTTGCAAAATTAATAATTCTGCTGCATCAATTTCCATTGCCATGTCTGCCAATTTCCATTGAATAGCTTGAAAATTTGCAATAGGCTGATCAAATTGTTCACGCTCTTTTGCATATTTTACTGATGCATCTAATGCGCCTTTTGCAATGCCTAATGAAAGTGCAGCAATTGAAATTCTGCCACCATCTAAAATTTTCATTGCTTGATGAAAACCATCTCCGACTTCTCCTAAGCGTTGCGCATCTGAAATTTTACAATTATCAAAAACCAATTCGCAAGTTTCGCTGGCTCGCATACCCAATTTATTTTCTTTTTTTCCTGCACTAAAACCTGGAGTTCCTTTTTCGATTACAAATGCAGTAACATTATTTTTTGTACGTGGTTCACCAGTTCTACAAAGTACTACAGCCACATTTCCACTTTTGCCATGTGTAATCCAATTTTTAGTTCCGTTTATTATCCAATCGTCACCATTTTTTTCGGCCACACAGCGCATATTTCCTGCATCGCTTCCAGTATTTGCTTCAGTCAATCCCCAAGCACCAATCCATTCGCCACTAGCTAATTTTGGAATATATTTTTTTCGTTGCTCTTCATTTCCAAATTTATAAATATGATTTGTGCATAAAGAATTGTGTGCCGCAACTGATAAACCAATTGAGCCACAAACTTTTGCTATTTCTACAATTACCGTAATGTATTCGTAATAACTTAAACCAGCACCACCTAATTCTTGAGGAATCAAAACGCCCATTAAGCCAAGTTCGCCCATTTTATGAAATAATTCTATTGGAAATTCTTGACTTTCATCCCATTTCATCATGTCTGGACGAATGTTTTTTTCGGCAAATGTTTTTACCATTTCGCTTATCTCAAGTTGCAATTCTGTAGGTGAAAAATTCATAGATTTTATTTAAGTGTTATATAGGGTACAATTTTACGAAATAATTCGTCATTTAACAATTCAATTTGTTTTAAATCTTCAATATTTTTTATTTCATAATCATTATTTTTTCGGAAAAGCAAAATGGCTTTGCTTAATTCCTCGGAAAAATACGGATGCTTTTTTAAATCATAAAAGCTAATACTATTAAGATTCAATTTTTTTGTTTCATTTTTTGAAACAAAAACTTGTGATTTAATTTTTTCAAAAAGCTCGGGCTGAATCATATAAATTTCTTTTAACTGATTAATGGTTGAAAATCCTCCAAGTTTTTCTCGATATTGAATTATTGCCCAGCTAATTTTGGAACCAATACCCGAAATTTGTTTCAGCGAATTGGTGTCTGTTTTATTCAAATTTATGTGTAATAAAGGTTTGGTGGGAAAATTGTTTTGAGAATAAGATGTGTTTTGAGCGATTGAAATATAGGGCTCAAGCACTTGATATTCATCGGGATGCAATCCCCATATTTTTTTTAAATCTTCTTTTTTATAAAATTTTCCGCCTTTATTTCTATAATTCAAAATGGTTTTTACCACTTTTTCACGCATATTCATTTTAAGAAATGACCCTTCGGAAATGCTATTGGGGTCAAAAGAAAAAGGCTTGATATTTTTTGCAGCATTTTCATTTTTAGAAAAATGAGTAGAAGAATTATATGATGAATCAATTTTAATTTCAGCTAAAAGCGCTTTTATTTTTTCATTATTTTGTATTTTTTTAGATGGGAACAAATAGGAAAGTGTGTAATAAAAAAATATGCTGAT
>JAGNRR010000017.1 GCA_017988595.1 Chitinophagaceae bacterium | reverse complement strand
CATTAAATGGCTTAGTTTAAAATTCAATTTAAAAGAAACTAAAAAACTTCCTTATTAAAAATTAAGGAAGTTTTTTTTTTAAAAGTATAATTATAATCAATTTTTCAAACCAAATGATGAGTATATAAATTGTTGTAATTTTACATAATATAAAAAACAAAAGTAATGGAAGAAACAAAACGACAAAAGCAAATGAGCAGTATGATATCGAAGGAAATGAGCGATATTTTTCAGCGCATGGGATATAATATCATTGGCAAAGGCATGGTGTCTATTTCCAAAGTTACGATTACGGCAGATTTGTATGAAGTGCGTGTGTTTCTTAGTTTTTTTCAAATCGACAATCCCGAAGAATTACTTAAAGAAATAAAAACTCGAGATTGGGAAATAAGAAAAGAATTGGCTTCGAGAATAAAAAATCAAGTTAAGAAAATACCTGTTTTAAATTATTTTATGGACGACACCCTCGATTATGTTTTTCATATGGAAGAGGTTTTTAAAAATTTAAAAAAGGAGGGGGAGTAAAAATTATTTTATAATTGTATTCTCCATTTGTGGTTTTCTAAATCATCAAATCCAATAATACCTATATTATCCTTATAATAAATCACATTGACATTTTTCATACCAACTGAAATTACATTGTTTGTTGAAATCATTTTTTTTACGTTTGTATAAAAAACTCCATTAATCGTTAAAGAAGTTAAATTGTAACCGGTAACACCGATTGAATTTGAAGTTTCATTCCAAAAAGGGAAATATGAAATATGAATTTCGAGTTCTGATGGAAATTGAAAATATTTATCAGATTTGGCACTTTCAATATCTAATGGCCATTTGGTAAAATTTATAATAAATACATTTGAATCGGGTAAAGTTCTATACCAAATTGTTTTTGTATCATAATAAAAATAACCTCCCTTTCCTCCGAAAAACCCCCATCCTGCTCCATAAAGTTGTTTTAAATCAAATTCAGATTTTATATATTGAAAGTAAAGTTCAGTGCCAATTTCATTTTTAAATAATATTAATTGATTTGGGGTATAATTTAAAAGCATTGATTCATCAGATGCTTCAAATTTATAATAAGCTTCTATTTTTGGAGTATTAATTTTTTTCTTCTCACAACTGAAAATTAATATAATAAAAAGGAAAATAGTTGTAAAAAGTCTCAATCTTATTTATTTTATAATTGTTAAATATACTTACATATTCGAATATTTAAAGTTAATGAAAAAAGTTTACAATTGAAATTGACTATTAAGTTTTATTTTATCAATCTTTACAATAAAACCTCAACACTTTTCGTTTAATAAAAATATGAACGAACCTAAAAAAATAATGTTTATTTATCTTCTCTCCTTATCTTTTTCTTTATTGGGCTTTTGGGTAGATGGGGATGTTAGAGAATCTTCAATAATTACTAATAGCTTAGAAATTATGATGATGTCCTTTATTCTTTTTGCTTTTTTCAGTTTGAGTTATACAATTATTTTTTATTCCATTAAATGGATAAAATGATTGCATTAAGCCACCTTTTTGCGAGATTCTTTTTTCTCGGCGTAAGCCATTGCTGCATTTCGCACCCATTCGCCTTCGGCATATGATTTGTTTTTAGTAGCCAAGCGTTCTTTATTGCAAGGTCCATTGCCTTTTACCACATTCCAAAATTCAGTCCAATCAATTTCTCCAAAATCATAATGCCCTCGAGCTTCATTCCATTTTAGTTTTTCATCGGGTAAGGTTACGCCCAATATTTCAGCTTGTTCAACAGTTGCATCTACAAATCGTTGTCGAAGTTCATCATTTGTTTGACGTTTTATTTTCCAAGCAAGGCTTTGTTTGCTGTTGGTACTTTCATCGTCACTAGGTCCAAACATCATCAAGCTGGGCCACCACCATCTATTTACAGCATCTTGCAACATTTTTCGTTGGGCTTCGCTGCCTTTGCTCAATGCCAATAAACTTTCATATCCTTGACGTTGATGAAAACTTTCTTCTTTACAAATTCTTACCATTGCTCTTGCATAAGGACCATAAGATGTTCTGCAAAGCATTACTTGATTCATAATTGCCGCACCATCTACCAACCAACCGATAGCACCCATATCTGCCCACGAAATTGCAGGGTAGTTAAATATACTTGAATATTTAGCTTTTCCGGATAGTAACTGCTCTTCCATTTCATCTCTTGTTATTCCTAAAGTTTCGGCAGCTGAATATAAATAAAGTCCGTGTCCACCTTCATCTTGAACTTTTGCAATCAAGATTAGTTTACGACGCAAATTTGGCGCACGAGTTATCCAATTTCCTTCGGGTAGCATACCAATAATTTCGCTATGCGCATGCTGAGAAATTTGTCTAATCAATGTTTTTCTATATGCATCAGGCATCCAATCTCGAGCTTCGATTTTTATTTCGTTAGCTATTTTTTCTTCAAATAATTTTTCGGCATGAACTTCAGACATAAAAATGATGTTTTAGAATATGTCTCAAAGATAATATTTTTTTAAACATAAAAAATATACTTTTTGATTTTCATTTATAGATACAAACTATTCTTTTTTTGTGTTGAATTTTATACCTTTGCACAAACATATCTTCATTATATTCTCTATTTATGACTTGGAAATCTTTTTTTACCTCATCCATCGGACGCAAACTCGTAATGTCTTTTACTGGACTTTTTTTGATATCTTTTTTAATTGTACATGCTGGCGCAAATTCGTGTATTTTCTTAAATGATGGTGGCGAAACATATAATTCAGTAGCACATTTTTTAAGCCACAATTGGATTGTTCGATTTTTAGAAATTGGTCTTTTTGTAGGATTAATAGCGCATATTATTCAAGGAATAATGTTGACCATTCAAAACAATAGTACAAGAAAAACTAAATATGCTGTTTCGGCAGGCAATGCCACCAGCAAATGGTATAGCAGAAGTATGGGTATATTGGGAAGTTTGTTGTTGATATTTTTAGTAATACATCTTAAAGATTTCTTTATTGGCACCAAAATAGCTTTGTATAGCGGCGATCAACCACATAATCTTTATGAAGAAATGAAAGAAGAGTTCAGCAATATTTGGATAGTAATTATTTATTTATTAGGAGTTTTTGCACTTTGCTGGCATTTGATACATGGATTTTCTAGTGCTTTTCAAACACTAGGTGTAAATAGTCCTAAATATAATTCATTAATAAAAAATGCAGGTTACGCATATACAATTTTAATTTGTGCTGCATTTGCATTAATGCCAATTGCTTTTTATTTAGGTTGGTTGAAATAAAAAATAGAAAAGAAAAAAATTTAATTAACGAATTTTATAATCATGATAAACTCAAGAATACCCGAAGGAAATTTAGCAGAAAAATGGAGCAAATACAAAAGCACTTGTCAGCTTGTAAACCCTGCAAACAAAAGAAGCATAGACATTATTGTAGTTGGAACTGGTTTGGCTGGAGCTTCGGCTGCGGCTACTTTAGCCGAGTTGGGCTATAGTGTAAAAACATTTTGTTTCCAAGATAGTGGACGAAGAGCACATTCAATTGCAGCACAAGGCGGCATAAATGCAGCTAAAAATTATCAAAATGATGGCGATAGTGTTTACAGACTTTTTTATGATACTATAAAAGGAGGTGATTATAGAGCTAGAGAAGCAAACGTACACCGTTTGGCAGAAGTGAGTGGAAATATAATAGATCAATGTGTTGCACAAGGCGTTCCTTTTGCAAGAGAATATGGTGGTCTTTTAAGCAACAGAAGTTTTGGTGGAACTCAAGTTCAACGAACTTTTTATGCTGCTGGTCAAACTGGTCAACAACTTTTATTAGGTGCATATTCTGCACAAATGCGTCAAACATCTTTGGGAAAAATAAAAGAATACAACAGACATGAAATGCTAGATGTAGTTGTGATTGATGGAAAAGCTAGAGGTATCATTGCTCGTAATTTAGTAACTGGAGAAATAGAAAGACATGGAGCCCATGCTGTTTTACTTTGCACTGGTGGTTATGGAAATGTATTTTTTCTTTCTACAAATGCCATGGGAAGCAATGTAACAGCTGCTTGGAAAGCACACAAAAAAGGTGCTTATATGGCAAATCCTTGTTTTACTCAAATTCATCCTACTTGTATTCCTGTTAGTGGCGATCATCAAAGTAAGTTAACTTTAATGAGTGAATCTTTACGAAACGATGGACGAATTTGGGTGCCAAAAAAACAAGGCGATAATAGAAAAGCATTTGATATTCCAGAAGAAGAAAGAGATTATTACTTAGAAAGAAGATATCCAGCTTTTGGAAATTTGGTGCCTAGAGATGTGGCAAGCCGTGCAGCTAAAGAAAGATGCGATGCAGGATATGGAGTAGGAACAAGTAAAATGGCTGTTTATTTAGATTTTGCTTCAGCAATTTATAGATATGGACAAACAGAAGCTACAAAAAATGGTATGGCAAATGCATCGAAAGATGACATAATAAAAATGGGAAAACAAGTTGTAAAAGAAAAATATGGCAACTTGTTTGATATGTATGCCAAAATAACTGGCGAAGATCCATATACTGTTCCTATGCGAATTTATCCTGCGGTGCATTACACTATGGGTGGACTTTGGGTAGATTATGAATTGATGACTAATGTACCAGGACTTTATGCATTGGGCGAAGCCAATTTTAGCGATCATGGTGCAAATAGGCTTGGTGCAAGTGCTTTGATGCAAGGATTAGCAGATGGTTATTTTGTTATTCCTTATACGATTGGAAATTATTTGGCAAATGAAATTCGTACACCAAAAATTGATACAAAACAAGCTGCTTTTGATGAAGCCGAAAAAAATGTACAAGAACGTATAAACCAATTAATGACTATTCAAGGAAAACATAGTGTGGATTATTTCCATAAACAATTGGGAAAAATAATGTGGGACAAATGCGGAATGGCTAGAAACGAAGCTGGATTGAAAGAAGCGATTACGGAAATTCAACAATTAAGAAATGAATTTTGGAATGATGTAAAAATTCCTGGCGAAGCAAACAGCTTAAATCCTGAATTGGATAAAGCAGGAAGAGTGGCTGACTTTTTAGAACTCGGCGAATTGATGTGTAAAGATGCCTTGTTGAGAGAAGAAAGTTGTGGTGGACATTTTAGAGAAGAACACCAAACAGAAGAAGGTGAAGCTTTGCGTCATGACGATAAATTTATGTATGTATCATGCTGGGAAAATAAAGGTAATGATTGGGAAATGCATAAAGAAGATTTGAATTACGAAGTAATAAAACCAAGTCAACGAAATTACAAATAATATAAAAAAACTATGGAACATACAACAATCAATTTAACATTAAAAATTTGGCGTCAAAAAAATACACAAGATGCTGGTCATTTTGAAACATATCAAGCACCAAATATTTCTACAGAAATGTCTTTTTTAGAAATGATAGATGTGCTAAACGAAAATTTAATTAACGAAGGAAAAGACCCAGTTGCTTTTGATCATGATTGTAGAGAAGGTATTTGCGGTATGTGTTCAATGATGATAAATGGTAGAGCGCACGGACCTTGGAAAGGAACTACAACCTGCCAATTGCACATGCGTGCTTTTAAAAATGGTGAAACTATAACTATTGAACCTTGGAGAGCAAATTCATTTCCAGTACTAAAAGATTTGGTAGTTGACCGAAGTGCATTTGATAGAATTCAACAAGCTGGTGGATTTGTGAGTGTAAATACCGGAAATGCACAAGATGGCAATGCATTGCCCATTGACAAAAAAAATGCAGATGCTTCGTTTGATGCAGCTATGTGTATTGGTTGTGGTGCATGTGTAGCAGCTTGTAAAAATTCAAGCGCCATGTTATTTACTTCAGCAAAAGTATCTCAATATGCATTGTTGCCACAAGGACAACCAGAACGAAAATCAAGAGTTATGAATATGGTGGCTCAAATGGATAAAGAAGGCTTTGGTTCTTGTACAAATACTGGAGCTTGTGAAGCTGAATGTCCTAAAGAAATTTCTATTACTAATATTGCTCGGTTGAATAGAGAATATCTTAGTGCTCAATTGAGTTTGTAATAATATTTTTATGAAAAAATATGGACTAATATTATTTTTATTATTACGTATTAATTCTGCTTTTTCTCAATGTGATAAATTGCCCGAAATAAATAAATTGGGCATAACTTGGCAATCTTTTATTCCCCAAAAATGGAAATTGATGGATTCGGCAACTTCAGAATTTAATAATGATGGATTGGTAGATATAGCATTGATATTAGAAAATGAAAATAACAATGAACATGATGATGATTTAAATTGTCATCGACCATTATTGATTTTAGAAAAAACTAAAAATGGTTATGTTTTAAATACCGTTTGCAAAAAAGCCGTATTATGCAATCAATGTGGAGGTGTTTTTGGAAATCCATATAATGGAATAACTTTTAAAAAAAATATATTAACCATAAATCATTATGGGGGAAGTGCTTGGAGATGGAATATCAATTATATATTTCGATTCCAAAAAACAAAAAAATGGGAACTAATTGGAATGTATGATAATAGTTATTGGACGATGGGAGATTGCAAAGACAATGAAATAGGTGGCGCAGCATTAAATTCTATAGATGTAAATTTTAGTACTTCAAAAGCACATATTATTAAAACTAAAGATGATTCCTGCAATCCTTATGAGGATGTGTGGAAATCATTTCCCAAAAAAACATTAGAAGGGTTGAAAAATTTTTCTGTTGAAAAAAGTTACAATCCTTTTCCAAAAGAGAATTGACTTTTGAAAAATTCATGATTTGATTTCAAGAGCATTTATAAATAATAGTTTTACTTTCGTAGAATAATTTTTTTTAATGGGTTTAATATTTGAAAATAAAAATCAATCATTTTTATTAATTATAAGTTTTATAGTTGTCGCTTTTTATTGTACAGGTATTTTTTCAGAAGGAATGTTTTTGGATGGATTGATGTATGCTGATGTATCTAGAAATTTAGCAGATGGTGATGGTAGTTTTTGGGATATGCTTTATACTCATACAAAATTTGATCATTTTCATGAGCAGCCGCCTTTTGCTTTTTTCTTGCAATCATTTTTTTATTCAATTATAGGTGATCATATTTTTGTAGAACATCTGTATAGTTTTTTATTTTTACTAGGGTGGATTTTTATTTTTAATAAACTATGCAAATTCATTTTTGCTGAAATAGAATTTGCTTTTTTTTCAATCATACTTCTGTTAATTATTCCAATTATTCAATGGACTTTTAGAAATAATGTACTAGAGATTACTATGGGTTTTTTTAGTTTGTGTGCTGTATATTTTTCAATAAAAGGAATTGAAGGAAAAAACAAAACTTTTATTTTATTAGCAAGTTTATTTTTGTTTTTAGCAAGTTTTAGCAAAGGAATTCAAGCACTATTTCCTTTGGTGGTTCCGTTTTTTTATTTCATACTTCATAAAGAGTATCGGTTAAAATATTTTATACAAGATCAACTTATTTTGCTTTCCTTCCCTATTCTTATTTACACTAGTTTTTATTTTTATGAACCCGCTTATAACAGTTATTATAGTTATTTTCAGAGTAGATTAGTGGGCACATTTGCTCATAAACAAAATACAACATCATTTAGAGGGTTGACCATAAGAAATATTATTGAAGAACTGCTTTTGCCAATAATATTATGTGTTGGATTTTTTATTACTTCGAAAAATAAAAAAATAAATTTTTCCAAAAAAAGCCTGTTGTTTTTGCTAATAGGTCTTTCTGCCTCATTGCCATTAATGGTTACACTTGAGCAAAGACGTTTTTATATTTCACCATCTATTCCTTATTTTGTTTTATCAATTGCTATTTTATTTTACCCATTTTTTAAAGAAAAAGTAATAAAATGGAATGAAAAAAAATGGGATTTTAAAATATTAAATTCGATTTTAATAATATTAATTAGTATTGTGAGCATCTTAGTTTTTTTTCAAGTATTTAGTCCGTCAAGAGATAAAGAATTGATATCGGATTTGAAAAAATTAAAACAAAAGCTGCCACCCAAAACAATTTTGTCAACTCAAAAAGATGTTTTTGATGTTTATGAAAACCATGCATACTTTCAACGTTATCGTAAATTGAGTTTAATTGATACTCTTGGTCATGAATTTTGTATAGTGAAAAAAAATAGTAAAATTATAGCTCAAAAAGAAAAGTATATTTTGCAAAAAGACACTTTCTTTCTTTTTGATTTGTATAAAAAATCCAACTAGAAAATTTATTTTGAGTAGTATTTACTTGCTTCAATTTCTTCAATTACAGCATCAGGCAATAGAAAACGAATCGATTTTTTTTCTGAAATTAATTTTCTAATATAAGTAGCTGAAATATCTAAAAGTGGAGCGTTCAATAAAGTTATTTTTTTTGAAAGCGATAAATTTATTTCAAAACCTGGTCGTTGATAAATAAAAATTGGATAATTATTCAATATCAGGTTGTAATTTTTCCATTTTTCAATATTTTGAAAACTATCACCACCCATAATTATGGAAAACTCGTGTTGAGGATATTTTTCACTCAAATAGGTTAAAGTGTCTATCGTATAAGATGGTTTTGGAAGTGAAAACTCAACATTGCTTGCTCTAAAATTTTTTTCTTTTTCAATGGCAAGTTGAGTTAAAAAATATCGTTGATGTTCATTTAATAACGACTTAGCATCTTTCAAAGGATTTTGAGGTGAAACTATAAACCAAATTTGTTTTACATCACTTTCATTCAATACATGATTAGCAATTATTAAATGTCCTTGATGAATAGGATTGAAACTGCCAAAATAAAGCCCAATTTTCATAGCCCTCAAAGATAAGCATTAAACAAAATAAAAACCCCCAACAGCAGTTGGGGAATTTTTACCTAAATAATTAAATTGAAAAAATATACTTCTAAAAGTAATTTAATGTAAAACAAAAAACATGCCAAAAAAATAGTAGTACTGATAATCGGCAATTTAAATATCATTAAGTTTTTTTTATGAGTAAAAGCTTTGAAAACAATTTCATAATAGGTACATTTATAAAAATAAAATTATAAAGCCTAAAGATATATTTTTACAAATTAATTTATTTGGTCCGCGAATTTGGAAATAATGCGAAGTGATTATTTCTACTTTAAAAATGTAGGAGGCTTGTGTTTCCACCTTCGATGCGACCAAACCCAATTTTGAGGTTGGCTTTTGATAGACTCCTCCAAAAAATTAACATAGGCATTGGTTATTTCACCATCTATTGTTTCTTTTGGAGTTTCAAAAGCCAATTTCAATTTTATTTCATAATAACCTCTTTTTAATTTTATCGTTTCACCAAAAAATACCATATTATTATATCGACGTGCTACAAATTCTGCACCTTTTGCAAAAGCTGTTGTTCGCCCAAAAAAAGTATTCCATGAAACTCGTTTAGGATCACTGGGATTTTGATCGGCAATAAAACCCCAAGTTATTTTTTCTAGTTGTATATCTTTTAATCGAGCATTAAATTCTTGAATAGGAATGAGCTGTGTGCCACTTCGGCTCCTAATTTTTATCATTAGCTTATCAAAAATTTTATTAGTCAATGGCATATAAATTCCAGTAAAACGATCTTGCATTTTCCAATTTGCTAACACTGTGCCCCATTCCCAATTGAATTGATGGCTCATATAAACTTGTGCTTTTCTGTTATTTAAATAGGCTTTGTCAAGTTCTTGCCAATTAACTTTCATTCTTTTTTCCAATTCTTTTTCTGTAATTGAAAGCAATTTTATTGTTTCCACAATGCTGTCGCAAAGGTTTAAATAAAAGGCATCCATTATTTTTTTTAAGTCGCCATTATTTTTTTCTGGAAATGAAAGGTGTAAATTTTCCCAAGTTACTTTTTTGCGATAGCCCAATAAATTATAAAAAATTAAAAATAAGCCAGTAGAAAAAACATACAACACCCGAAAAGGCAATAGTGAAATGAGGTATAAAAAAAAATAAACGACGTAATACAAAACAGAAAATTAATTATACATTTTCAAAAATAATAGCAGATCCTTGCCCAACGCCAATGCACATTGTGGCTAATCCATATTGCACCTTTCTTTTTTTCATTTCATGAATAAGTGTAGTAGAAATTCTAGCGCCACTACAACCTAAAGGATGTCCAATAGCAATCGATCCGCCATTTACATTTACAATTTCTGGATTTAAATTAAGTTCCTGTATACATGCCAAAGATTGCGATGCAAAGGCTTCATTCAATTCTACTAAACCTAAGTCTTCTATACTTAATCCTGCTCGTTCCAACGCTTTTTTTGTTGCAGGCACTGGTCCAATGCCCATAATGCTTGGGTCAACTCCTGCGATAGCCATGCTTTTTATTTTTGCAATTGGTTTTAAATTGTATTTTTTCACGGCTTCTTCGCTTGCAATTAAAAGCACACTTGCCCCATCATTTATTCCTGATGAATTTCCTGCGGTTACTGAACCATCTTTTAAAAATGCAGGTTTTAGTTCGCCTAGTTTTTCTAAAGTGGAAAGACGAGGATGTTCATCTTTATCAAAAAGAATTGTTTTTCCTTTTCCTAAATCAATATTTACAGCTACAAGTTCTTCTTTAAATTTATTATGCAGATGTGCTGCATCATATTTTTCTTGGCTTTGCAATGCAAATTTATCTTGTGCTTCACGAGAAATATTCCATTGTTTAGCAACATTTTCTGCAGTTTCGCCCATTCCAAATGGATGATGCAAAGCACTTAGATTTTTATTTATAAATCGCCATCCCATTGTAGTGTCAAATAGTTGTGGCGTTCTATCAAATGCCGAAGTAGATTTTGCAACAACAAAAGGCGCACGACTCATACTTTCTACACCACCAGCAATATAAATTTCGCCATCGCCACACATAATAGCTCTTGAAGCATCCATTATGGCTTGCATACCCGAAGCGCAAAGTCTATTTACAGTAATGCCGCCAACAGAAATGGGCAATCCTGCAAGCAGTGCACTCATTCGAGCCACATTTCTGTTGTCTTCGCCAGCTTGGTTTGCAGCGCCAGCTATGACATCTTCAATAGCATTGACATCCACATTTGGATTTCTTTTTATGATTTCTTTAATTACAATTGCTAATAAATCATCTGGGCGAATGGATGCTAATGCACCGCCATATTTTCCAACAGGTGTGCGCAAGGCATCTATTATATATGCAGTTTTCATGACAGCAAAGTTACGATTATTTAAATTTGAAATACAGAATTGCTATTTCAAATAAAAAAACTACAAAATTTGCTAAATAATATTACAAAAAACATATATTCGTAAAAAATTATAACTATGAAAAAATCTTTACCTTTATTTATTACTTTGTTTTTGTGTTCAGTTTTAGTGAATGCTCAATCAAAATTTACAGTAACATTAAATTCGCCAACAAATGCACAAGTAATTCCAAATGGTTCTAATATCACAGAATCTTTTGTAATTACTCTTGACATCGGGAATATTTTGCCAACAGACACTGTTGCATATGCAGACCCATTTGTACCTTCTGGTCAAGTTTGGATAAAAACAAATATGACAAAAAACCAAGGTGATACCATTCAAATTAACAGAGATTATTCTGGCATTTCAGCACCTGCTGGAACTGTAGATTACTGTGTTTTAGCATTTAAGTTTGCTGCTGGAGGCTTAGCTGTTGGATTTGATACTACAGGTTATAAAGATTGTAATTCAGTAACTATTACTGGAATTCAAGCAGGATTAAAAAATATGTTTTTTGAAAAAGAAACTATCAAACAAAATTTGACAATTACTCCAAATCCAGCTATCAATTCTATTGTAAGTTTTGATTTTGTTGCTCAAAACTCTGAAGAAGTTTTTGCTACAATTTATGATATTGCTGGAAGAAAAGTGATGCAACATAACTACGGAAAAGGCTATGATGGAAAAACAGGATATCAACTTGATATTGCTCAATTGAACGCTGGAATTTATGTAGTGGAAATTGCTCAAAAAGGAATTAAATCAACGGCTAAGTTGATAAAATAAGAAAATAAAATTTTAATTGTTTAAAAAATCCCTGACATTTGTTGGGGATTTTTTTAATCTTTAGAAATATAATCGCTAGAATAATAAGTGCCTGTTTCTGTTTTACCCAATTGCAATAAAATATCATTTGCCAAACTACTAGCACCAAACCGAAAATATTGGTTTGTCATCCATTTTTCACCAAGTGTTTCATAAAGCATAACAAGATATTGTAAGGCTACTTTTGCTGTAGAAATTCCACCTGCGGGTTTCATGCCTACTATTTTTTTTGTTTTGTCGAAATGATCTTTTATCGTTTGAAGCATCACTAAAGTTACAGGCATGGTGGCTGCGGGTTGTATTTTTCCAGTAGATGTTTTTATAAAATCGGCACCAGCCAAAATAGCTATTTCACTAGCTTTTCGAACATTGTCAAGTGTATTTAATTCGCCGGTTTCAAGAATTACTTTTAATCGGGCATTACCACAAGCTTCTTTTATTTTTGCAATTTCATCAAATACAAATTGATATTCGCCTTCTAAAAATTTTCCTCTACTAATCACCATGTCAATTTCATCGGCACCATTATCTACTGCCATTTTGGTGTCGGCAAGTTTTATTTTCAAATTGCTATTTCCGCTTGGAAAAGCTGTGGCAACTGCAGCAATTTTTACGGCAGAATTACCAAGCGCCTTTCGTGCAGTTGCCACATGATTTGGATAAACACAAACTGCAGCAACTGTGGGAATATTTTTTAAATGTGAAGCTAAATGCTGAGCTTTATAACACATCTGAATTACTTTTCCTTCACTATCTTTTCCTTCAAGGGTGGTAAGGTCTATCATATTCAAAGCTAATTTTAAGCCTTGAATTTTGCTTTCATTTTTTATAGAACGACTACAAAAACGAGCCACTCGTTCTTCGATACCTACTTGATCGATTTTAGGAATTTTTGAAAAATCTAAATTCATATACTTTCAAAGATAAAAATTAAATTAATTATTATAGAAGTATTGTATGTTATTTATTTAGCTTATTTTCGGTAAAATTTATTTTTATGGCTTATATAAATACAGGCATTAAACAGCCAGGAATAGTAGAATTATTGTTTTATAAAAACACAACAGGTAATGCATTATCCAATTTAGCAAATGCTTTGTTGATTGAAAAATCACCATTAAGTAGTGGTGAAAGAGAATTAATTGCTTCTTATGTCTCGTATTTAAATGAATGTGAATTTTGTCATTTATCACATTCAGCAGCAGCAAATGTGCATTGGGGCGATAATGGAAAGATGGTGGAATGTGTAGTAACAAATATTGAAACAGCACCTTTATCAGATAAAATGAAAAGCTTACTTTCTATAGCTAAAAAAGTACAAGTAAGTGGCAAGCTGGTGAAACCTGAAGATATTGCAAATGCAAAATTAAAAGGTGCAAATGATGAAGAAATTCATGATGCGGTATTAATTTCTTCTGCATTTTGTATGTTTAACAGATATGTCGATGGAATGGGCACAACTCCTGCAAAAAAAGATGAATATGTTGAAATGGGAAAAAGAATGTCGAAAGGATATAAAATGCCTCCTAATTTTTTAAAAAAATTTATTTTAAAAATGATGAATAAAAAAACAGATTCTGGAGCTATTGAATATATGAAAGAATCAAATTAAAAAATATGACTCAAGCTCAACTTTTATTAGCTGAATTTAAACAAGAAGCAACAACGACAAGAAAATTTTTGGCACTTGTACCTTTTGATAAAAAAGAATATAAAGTGCATGAAAAATCAATGACTTTGGAGAGGTTATCAACCCATGTTGCTGAAATAGCAGGTTGGTGGAAAGAATGTTTGGTTCATGATGAATTGGATTTTGCAAAAGGAGATTTTACGCCAAAATCATTTGAAAATTGTGAAAGTTTATTGGCTTATTTTGATGATTTAGTTGCTAAAGCTGAAGTGATTTTAAATGAAGTTAATGAGGAAGAATTTGCTAAACCTTGGACAATGCGAGCAGGAGAACAAATTTATTTTACAAACTGCAAAGCCGAAGTGGTTCGAACTTGGTGTTTAAATCATTGGTATCATCATAGAGCACAACTTGGTGTTTATTTAAGAATGTTGGATATAAAAATTCCTGGCACTTATGGTCCAAGTGCGGATGAAATGGGGTAGTATTAATTTTAAAAATATAAATTATGAAATCAATTTTATTATTTAAGCTTGTTTTATTTACATCATTGCAATTATTTTCAAAGCCACCACGAATGGCTAAATATTCTGTTGGAAATTCTGGCATTCAATTATATTTTCCTTCAAAACCAGATGAAGCAGTTGTAAGTTATTCTGAAGATAGTTCAAAAATTTTCACAATAAGTTGTTTAGATACATCTCAAAATGCAGCATATTATTTTGAAGCAATAGTGGTAACATTAAACGAAAATATAAATGCGCAAGATCATATTGATAATTTGGTTATTCCATATTTAGATTATTTGAAAAAAAATTTTAATATTTCCGATGCTGCAGGATATGGAAAAGGGCATACTTTAGAAAATCATCAAACGGCAAAAGGAGTTATTGATTATTGGGTGGATAATGATGGAATAAAATATAATATAACTGCTTGGGGTGCCGAAAAATATATTGTTATATTAATTATTAAAGGGGCAGATACATACCCCATTTTTAATATCACTGAAATGTATAAAAAGGGCGTTCGTTTTCCTGGAGATTAACAAAAAAGCAAAATTGAAAATATTATACTTTTTCGGCTTTATATTTCCCTTTACTTTTTCTAATTCGTACTGCACATACTTTATATTCAGGACAAAGCGCATCACTATCGGTAACAGAGCTAGTAAGAATATTCATACTTACTTCAGGATAATGAAAAGTAGAAGAGAGAATACCAGGTTTTATATCAACGGTAATTTTTGCTTTTACATCTATTTTTCCTCTTGCACTTTCAATACAAACAATATCGCCTTCTTCAATATTATGTACAGTGGCATCGATAGGATTTATCATTAACGTATCTGTAAGTAATATTTCGGCATTACCCGTTCGGCGAGTTTGTGCACCACAATTATAATGTTCAAGTTCTCGATTTGTAGTTAAAATAAATGGAAAATCTTTTTTGTTATCTGTTAGTTCGGTAGTTTCTATCCAAGTTGCTTTTTTAAACTGTCCTTTGCCAATTTTAAAATTATCAATGTGCAATATTTCGGTGTCGCTACCATCTGGCATCACTGGCCATTGTTTTCCATTGTTGCCAAGTTCGTCCCATTTTACACCTGCAAAAAAAGGAACGATTTGTGAAATTTCTTCAAGCATGGTTTTAGGGTCGTAATCTTTTTCGTTGCCACCCATTTTATTCATAATGTCAACGATGATTTGTCCATCGCTTTTAGTTCCTTCAATAGGATCAACAACTTTATTTACACGTTGTATACGTCTTTCGCCATTGGTAAATGTGCCGCTTTTTTCTAAAAACGAAGTAGCGGGTAAAATAACATGAGCCATCTTTGCCGTTTCTGTCATAAACAATTCTTGAACTACTAAAAGCTCTAAATTGTTCATTGCATTTTTTACTTTATTCGTATTTGGATCTGTTTGCACATTATCTTCGCCCATAAGCCAAAGGGCTTTAAATTTTCCATCAATTGCTGCATCGTACATTTGCGGAATTTTGAGTCCGCTATAATTTGGTAATTTAACGCCATAAAATTTTTCATACATAGAATGATTTTCAGGAATGGTAACATCATAATATCCAGCACCTTGATGTGGCTGGCATCCCATATCTGCAGCACCTTGCACATTATTTTGTCCTCGCAATGGATTTACACCAACGCCTCTTCGTCCAATATTTCCTGTAATCATTGCTAAATCGGCAATCAACATTACAGTATATGTTCCTTGTGAATGTTCTGTAACTCCAAGTCCATGAAAACTCATTGCATTTGGTGATTTGGCATAAGCCATTGCTGCTTTGCGAACTAAATTTTTGTCCACTCCAGTAATATTTTCTAACTCATCAATATTAAATGAAAGTACATGTTGTTTAAAATCATCGTAACCTTCAGTTCTATTTTCTATAAAACTTTTCTCTTCTAAATTTTCTTGAATGATGAAATAAAGCATCATGTTCAATAGTGCTACATTAGTTCCTGGTTTTAATTGCAAATGATATGTAGCATAATTTGCAAGTTCAGTTCTTCTTGGGTCAATAACTATTGAAACATTTTTTTGTTTCATTGCAAATTGTTTCATTTTTGCTCCTGTAACAGGATGTCCATCTGTAGGATTAGCACCAATCACTATAATACAATTAGTGTGTTTTAAATCTATTACAGAATTTGTAGCAGCTCCAGTTCCAAATGTACGTTGCATACCCAAAGCTGTTGGACTATGGCAAACACGAGCACAACTATCAATATTATTTGTGCCAATTATAGTTCGAATAAATTTTTGCATCAAATAATTTTCTTCATTCGTGCAACGTGCAGAAGAAATTCCGCCAATAGCATCAGCGCCATAAGTTGATTTTATTTCAGTTAATTTTTTTGCAATAAAATCATAAGCCTCATCCCAAGTGGCAGAGACAAATTCACCATCTTTTTTTATAAGTGGAGTTCGCAATCTTTCCTTGTGATTATAAAATTTAAATGCATAACGACCTTTTAAACATGTATGTCCTTCATTTACAGCTGCATCATATGGTGCTTGAATACTTTTTATTTCGCCATTAACTGTGGATACATTAAGATTACAACCTACACCGCAATATGTACAAACTGTTCTTTTAATCTCTGTAGCAACTATACTTTTACTTTCAAAAACATCGCTAATGGCAGAAGTAGGACAGGCTTGTGCACATGCACCACAGCTTACACAATCACTTTCCATAAAACTGACATCACTACCTTTAATAATTTTTGTATCAAAACCTCGTCCGCTCATGCTCAACACAAATTGTCCTTGGACTTCATCGCAAGCACGAACACATCGAAAACAATTTATGCATTTACTTAAATCGGATGTCATGTAAGGATGACTTAAATCTTTTTGTCTATCTAAATGATTTTTTCCTGCTTTATACCTAACATCTCTAATGCCAACTTTTGCAGCTACATCTTGCAATTCACAATTATTATTTACTTCGCAGGTTAAACAATCTAACGGATGATCAGTAAGAACTAATTCTATAATATTTTTTCGTAACTTTTGAATTCGTTGGCTTGAAGGATAAATGTAGGCATTTTCCATAACGGGTGTATGGCAAGAAGCCATTGCTTTTGCATTTCCATTTTGTACCAATGCCACATCTACACTACAAACTCGGCATGCACCAAAAGGATCAAGATTTGGTGCATCGCAAAGTGTAGGCACAAGATTTTCACCTAAGCTTCGTTTAATAAAACTTAAAATGGTTTCACCCGGAATTAATTCATAAGGGATATCATTAATAAAAGCAGTTTTCGTTTTTGCTTTTGTAAAATCTTCAGATATTAGAATTGGTCTTGATGTTTCAAACATAAGTATGTTTTTATAATGCTATAAAAATACTATTTTTTTTAGAATAAAAAATAATTTATGATGGGTTGAATATTAATTTAGCATAGTTTGAAGAAACATTTTATAGTTTTATATTGGAATTTTTAAACTTGAGAGATCTATTTATACCTTAATGCTATTAACTTAAAAATTAATTTTTGCCTAAATTGTATATTTTCTATTAAAAAAAAAACTCATTAAACTTCCAATAAGTATTCCTAAAACAGCACCACCTAAAATATCGGAAGGATAGTGAACGCCAACATAAATTTGTGTAAAACAAACCAATACAGCCCAAAAAATAACCAATGGTTTTAGAAAGTTATATTTTTTTCCTAATGTAAAATACATAAAAAAACTAAGCCCGAAATGATTACTGGCATGGCTCGATGGAAAACTAAATCCGCTGCCACATCTAACCAATTCTCTAATCGAAAATTCAAGATGTGCAATTTGACAGGGTCTGGCTCGATGAAAAAATGGTTTTAAAACTGATGCACTTATTAAATCGCAATAAGCAAACGTGAGCAAAAAAAATAAACACCAAAATAAACCATTTAGTTTATAATTTTTTAGCATAAAAAATAATAAAAAAATATAAATCGGTGACC
>JAGNRR010000151.1 GCA_017988595.1 Chitinophagaceae bacterium | reverse complement strand
CCGATCAAAGTTCAACCCAATCAATTCACCATTTCCATTTATTACAGGACTTCCACTATTTCCACCAGTAGTATGATTTGAAGCCAAAAAACAAACAGGTACAGTTTTTTCGCCATTCACCATAACTTCATAATTCCCAAAATCTTTTTGCTCAAATAAATCTACTAATCGTTGTGGCATATTAAATTCTTCCACTTCAGTATTACGTTTTGCCACGGCTCCTTTTAATGTAGTAAAATGCGAATATTGTATGCCATCTTGCACTGGCAATCCTTGCACTTTTCCATAGGTTAATCTTAAAGTAGAATTCGCATCAGGATAAATTTTTAAATCATTTTCATCTGCAAATATTTTAAATCCTTGAAGATATATAGCATAATTTTTATTAATTTTTGCTTCAGAAATTGCAATTTCTTTCACTAATGGTTTTTGAATTTCAAGTATTTTATTTTTCAATAATACCAAAGGATCATTTTCTAATTTTTCTTTAATATAGTTTACATCCGAATTATTTAATAATGCCGCAAGTCTTTCATTGGAAGTCAAATATGAATTTTTATAAATCGATTCTAAAAATTCAGTTGACGTTTCATTTATCATTCCAAAACGCTTGTTGTATAAACCACATAAGGCAAACATTATTTTTTTGTCTGTTGTCAAATTGATTTGGTCTAATAAATCACTGTTTCTTTTTATAAATTCCAATCTTTTTTCTGTAGAAAGGGTATCTATTTTTGACATCAATTCACTAGCCAAACTTGCATTGGATAACAAATCATTGCTCAACAATGCTTCTCTTATGTATTCGTTTTTTTCGATACTAAATTTTCTAGATTGATACAATGCTTTTAAATCTTCAAAAAGATAAGAATACGTTTCTGTCATTTCGGGTTGAAATTTTGCCCATTCCAAAAACTGATTTTCTTCGTTTATTTTTTTATTTACAGCATCATTTTTTTGAAGCCCTAATAACTCACCTTTCCATTTTTTGTAATAATTGGCAATGCCTGCTTGTTTTGCTGCATATTGAATAAATGTTTTTTTATCTTTTGCCATATCAGCATCCATTATAGACAATTTTTTTTCTCTAATTTCTATTCTTGCAGGGTCAAGAATATTCATAATTTCATTTACCCCATCTGAATTTAAATACTCTGTTGTTCTGCCTGGAAAACCATAAACCATCGTAAAATCATTTTCTTTAACCCCCGAAATATTTATTGGAAAAGATTTTCGAGGGGTAAAAGGTTTATTGTTAATGTTATAAGCTGCTGGTTTGTTTTCGGCATTTGCATAAATCCGAAACACCCCAAAATCTCCAGTGTGTCTGGGCCACACCCAATTGTCAGTATCCCCTCCAAATTTTCCAATGCCATTTGGCGGAAATGCCACCAAGCGCACATCAGTAAATTTTTCGGTAAGAAATAAATAATATTCATTGCCATAATAAAACGAACGAACGAAACAATCATATCCTGTTTTTTCTTTTGTCGATTTAGTCAATGCTTCACTATTTATTTTTATCAATGCCTCTTTGGTGCTGTCGTTCATGTTATCATTTACCCCTTTTAAAATGGCATCAGTAGCATCATCTATTCGTATTATAAAAGTTACACTTAACCCTGGACAAGGCATTTCTTCTGATTTGTTTTTGGAAAAAAATCCATTGGTCAAATAATCATGCTCCACACTACTCAATCGTTGCACCGAGCCATAACCGCAATGATGATTGGTAAGCACCAAACCCTGATTTGAAATAACTTCGCCCGTGCATCCACCACCAAAAATTAATACCGCATCTTTTAAGCTTCCATTGTTTACCGAATAAATATCTTCGGCAGTAATTTTCAGTCCCATGTCTCGCATTTCTTTTTCATTTACTTGTTTTAATAAAAAAGGAAGCCACATGCCTTCGCCAGCAAAAAGCGGAAATGTGTATAAAAAACAACTAAAAAAGAGGATATATTTTTTCATAAAAGATATTTTCGTATCGGTCAAAAATAAGAAAACAATTTAAAGTTAAGCCATGTTTATAGAATCAAATTTTGGAAATCCCAGCCGTGGAAGTATTGAAGTAATTTGTGGTTCCATGTTTAGTGGCAAAACCGAAGAATTGATTCGCCGCATAAAAAGAGCGGCATTGGCTAACCAAAAAATTCAAATTTTTAAACCCAAAATGGACACTCGCTATGACGAAAGCGATGTGGTATCGCACAATAATTCTCGTATCGAAAGTGTGCCTGTTGAAAAAAGTATGGATATCCTGTTACATCTTTCGCAAGTAAATGTGGTGGGGATAGACGAAGCCCAATTTTTTGATAAAGATGTTGTAGAAGTTGCCACAACACTTGCTCAAAAAGGCATTCGAGTGATAGTGGCAGGACTTGATATGGATTTTCTAGGTGCGCCTTTTGGTGCCATGCCTCAGCTTTTGGCAATTGCCGAAGAGGTTACAAAACTGCATGCTATCTGCATGAAATGCGGACAAATTGCCAATTTCAGCTACCGCAAATCCGATGAAAACACCCTATTTCTTTTGGGTGAAACCCAAGAATATGAAGCTCGATGCAGAGCGTGTTTTAATGCATCTTAAAAAAAAACAATGCTCCTTTTTTTTAGGGGGTGATTAAAAAAAAAATTACTTTAGCCTAATGATGACAATCACCTTTGAAAGCGCATTTGAAGAAGTTCAAAAACTAGTACAAAAATTTGATAATGAAATAGACCATTACATGTCTTCTACCTATTCCGAGGCAGAAGCTAGACAAGATTTTATAGACAATTTTTTTGTTGCACTGGGATGGGATGTGCGCCACAAACACCAACACAATCCTTATCAGCAAGAAGTAAAAATAGAACGTAGCCAAAAACAACAAAACGAAAGTGCTCGAAAACGTGCCGACTATGCTTTTTTTCTTGCACCCAATTTTAAGGATGTACACTTTTTTGTTGAAGCTAAAAAACCCAGTGTGCTGATTAAACAAAATCCCCAACATTATTTTCAAACCATTAAATATGGATGGAATGCAGGTTGCCCCATTTCTATTCTTACCGATTTTGAAGAACTCGTTATTATCGATTGCCGAAGCAAACCTAATATTAAATATGCACTCAATGGCAAACACAAAACTTATCGATACACCGACTATGCCAACAAAAATTTATTTGCCGAAATCTATTACCTCTTTAGCCGAGAAGCTGTTGCCAACAAAAGCATCGAAAAATATGCCGAAACCCTCCCCAAAGCCAGCGGAAGAGTAACCCAAAAACTCCTTTTCAAAGGTGGCTACCAAGCCATCGATGATAGCTTTTTAGAATATATCGATGGCATACGTGAAACCATAGCCAAAGCATTTAAAAAAGCTGATGACAACCTCGATAGCGAACAGCTCACCGAAGCCACACAGCGCACCATAGACCGATTGGTGTTTGTTCGTTTCCTCGAAGATAAATTTATAGAACCCATAAACCACATCAACGAATGGGCGGCAAATGCCAACCCCTGGAAAGCCTTTATACAAGACTGCAAATCACTCAATGCCAAATATAATGGTGTAGTGTTCAAACCCCTCTTTATCGACAAAGACAATTTCCTTGGTGCAGACGCTTCGCTCTTTGGCGATATTTGCAATGAACTCAGTAGCGACAACAGCCCCTACGATTTTAATTACATTCCTATTCACATCTTGGGCAGTATCTACGAACGTTTTCTGGGAAAAATAGTAGTGGCTACCGCCAAGCAAGTGCGCATAGAAGAAAAACCCGAAGTGCGCAAAGCAGGCGGAGTGTTTTATACACCCAAATACATTGTAGATTATATAGTAGCCAATACGGTGGGCAAACTCATAGCGGGCAAAACACCTAGCAAAATTGCAGAAATGAGTTTTGCCGATATCGCCTGTGGCAGTGGCTCTTTTCTAATAGGCGTATACGATTATTTGCTCCAATACCACAAAGAATATTATGCCAAATACCCAAGTGTAGCAAAGGCAGAAGGCTGTGTGATGCTCGATGGCGCATACACCCTTAGCATTACCCAAAAGCAAGCCATATTGCAAAACAATATTTATGGCGTAGATATTGACAGCCAAGCCGTAGAGGTTACCCAGCTTAGTTTATTCCTCAAAATGCTCGAAGACGAAACCCTAAACAGCACCATGGCACAAGCCAAACAAACCAGCCTATACACCAAAGTATTGCCCGACCTGAGCAAAAACATAGTATGCGGCAACAGCCTTATAGGCACCGATATACTAGAGGGGCAACTCTTTGACCGAAGCGAAGAACGCAAGCTAAACCCTATGGACTACGCCAGCACCTTCCCTAAAGTGTTTGCCCAAGGCGGCTTTGATGCGATAGTGGGTAATCCGCCTTATATTTCTTTACAAAGAAATTTTATAGATGATAATAGTTGGAACTATATTAAAAGTAAATATATTTCTGTTGAAAAAATTGCAGATTATTTCGCACTTTTTATTGAACAATGTTTGAAAAAAATAAATAAAGAAGGACTATTAGGTTATATTATACCATCAACATTATTAATAAATTTATCGTATTCAACTTTAAGAAAACATATACTTCAAAACACCAGTTTGAAACATATTTTAAAATTCGGTGATGGTGTTTTTGAAGGTGCTGTTGTTCCAACTTGTGTATTGGTATTACAGAATAATTTTAGCAGTAAAAATGAGTTACAAGCTATAATTAAAATTAAAGATTTTATAAATGAAGAATATGAAATTAAATTTTTAAAACAATCATTATTTTTAGAAGAAATTGATTTTGTTTTTAATCTTGAATATGATAAAATATCAAAAAATATTTTAACTAAAATTTCAAC
>JAGNRR010000016.1 GCA_017988595.1 Chitinophagaceae bacterium | reverse complement strand
GTATAATATTTTAACGATTTTAATGCAAATTCTTGTTGTTTATCAATAAATAGTGAATTTAAAATTTCTTTTTTTCTATTTGTATCACAATTTTGAGGAATATGAACAATAAAATTTATGTCCTTATACCTAAAACAGCCATAAATCCAACGATGATAAGATTTTTTCATTAAATAAGTTGAGTCTAAAAAACCGTGATCATTTGTAGCTGAAACATCCATTTTCCATTTTTGATTAGAACAATCAATTACAATTTTTATAATCGGATAAAAATATAAATTGACGCTATCAATTAATTTAATATCTTTTAAAACATTATCAAGTTCATTAAATAAATTTTTATTAATTACTTGAATTTCATTTGTTTTTAATATAATTGTGTCAACACTATACTGACTTATATCTGTATTAAAATTAATCTTATTTTCTTCAGATTTTTTGGGAAATTTATTTGTTTGAATTTTGCATGAAAGTAAAACTAAAATTAAAAAAAGGGCAAAAGTTGTATTCTTTTGAAAATTCATTTATCAAAAATTATAAATAAAAAAAATTAATCATGAAAAAATAGGGCTTAATCCATCTAAATATTTTATTCCCTTTTCTAAAATTATAATCTACATCTTATTAGCTTGTAAAGCAGTTACCATTTGCGTCAACATATCGTTAGCTGCCATTGGCGAATTTGGTAAAAGTATCAAATTGCTTTTTGTAGAATGACCAATTGAACTTAAAGTATCATAATGTTGTGTAATAACAATTAATGCAGATGCTTCTTGCGAATTTATTCCTGCTTTGTTCAACACATTTACAGATTCTTCCAAGCCACGTGCAATTTCTCTTCGTTGATCTGCAATTCCTTGACCTTGAAGACGTTTACTTTCGGCTTCGGCTTTTGCTTTTGCCACAATTCTTATTCGTTCTGCTTCACCTTCATATTCAGCTGCAAGTTTTTCTCTTTCCGATGCATTAATTCTGTTCATCGCCAATTTCACTTCTTCGGCAGGATCAATATCTGTAACCAAAGCTTTTACAATTCCATATCCATAACTCAACATGGCTTCGTCCAATTCTCTTTTTACCGCTATCGCAATGTCATCTTTCTTTTCAAAAACATCATCTAATCTTAATCTTGGCACTTCGGCTCTTACATTATCAAAAATGTAAGCTGTAATTTGAGCATGTGGATTATCTAATTTATAAAAAGCATCAAAAACGGATTCGGGTAAAATATGGTATTGAACCGAAACTTTCAATCGAACAAAAACATCATCTTTAGTTTTGGTTTCTACAATCACATCTAGTTGCTGAATTTTTAAACTTATTTTTCCGGCAATATTATCGACTAATGGAATTTTCCATTGAAAACCTGGACGTCGAGTGCCAAGAAATTTTCCAAATCGTTCAATAATAACAATAGTTTGTTGCTTTACAATAAAAAACCCATTGATAACAATGAATAAAATTAAAAGAATGGGTAAGTAGGTTAAAATTTGTCCTATCATAATGTTTAAAAATTTGTTTAGTTGCAAGTTAATATTATTTTAAGGATATAAATAGCAATAAAATATTATTTTAAAAAAAATGAAACTTATTTTCGTGAAATGTTTTCGCAAGAAGAAGAAAAAAAAATAATAGAACGAGCTAAAAGTTGGCAATCAAAAAATCTTGATGAAATATTATTTCCTCAAGAAGCCATAAACGATTTAATAGAAATTATCAATTATGCCGATTGGAAATATTATGTAGAAGACAATAATATTATTGCTGATGTAGAATACGATTTTTTATTTTCTAGTTTAAAAAAATTAGAAGAAAACCATCCCGCATTTATTTCCGAAAAATCGCCAACACAACGAATAGCCAAAGGGCTCAATACTTCTTTTCCTTCAGTAAAACATTTGGTGCCGATGTTAAGTTTAGATAATAGCTATAATGCCGAAGACTTAAATGATTGGCACAATAGAAATGTAAAATTATTGGGCGATGAAGAATTGAAAATTTCCTATTGTGTAGAACCAAAATATGATGGTGCAAGCATTTCATTGGTGTACGAAAAAAATAATTTTATTCGAGCTGCCACACGAGGAAATGGTATTGAAGGCGATGATATTTCGCAGAATGCAAAACAAATTAGAAGTATTCCATTGCATGGAAATTTTTTAGAAAACCAAATAGAACAAATTGAAATTAGAGGTGAAGCCGTAATTCCAAAAGAAAAGTTTAAACGTTTAAATGAACAATTAATTGCTGAAAATTCACCGCCATTGGCAAATCCTCGAAATGCTGCTTCGGGCTCTTTAAGAATGAAAAATCCTGCCGATGTAAGCAAAAGAAATTTAGCGGTTTTTGTTTATCATATTAGTGATATTAATGCTGCTGAATTACCTTACAAAACACATTTTGAAAGTTTACTTTTTTTAAAAAAATTAGGATTTTTAACATCTGTTGATAATGCAAAAGTATTTTCTAGTATCGAAGAAGTCATTTCTTTTTGCAATGATTTTGAAGCACAAAGAGATAACCTTGATTTTGAAATAGATGGTTTAGTAATAAAAGTAAATGATTTAGTTCTTCAAGAAAAAATTGGAATGACATCGCATCATCCAAGATGGGCGATGGCTTATAAATTTAAAGCTCGGCAAGCCACAAGCAAACTTTTGCAAATAGATTATCAAGTGGGAAGAACTGGAAGCATTACACCCGTTGGAAAAATAGAACCTGTTTATGTTGGTGGTGTTACAGTAAGTTCGCTATCGCTTTTTAATGAAGAAGTGATGCAAGAAAAAAACTTGATGCTAGGTGATACCATTTTAATAGAGCGAGCTGGTGATGTAATTCCTTATATTGTAAAATCTTTTCCTGAATTAAGAGATGGCAATGAACAAGAAATTTGTTTTCCAAAAAATTGCCCTGTTTGTGAAACTGCATTAATAAAACCCGAAGAAGAAGCTGTTTGGCGTTGTCCAAATTTTTTGTGCAAAGCACAAATGGCGGAGCGAATGATTCATTATGTAAGCAAAGATGCGTTGGATATTAAAGGTCTTGGCGAAGCCAATATTAGAAAATTTTTTGAAGAAGGAATAATAAAATCCTTACTTGATATTTATAATTTGCCTTATGAAAAAATAAAAAATTGGGATGGATTTGGTGAAAAAAGCATAACAAAAATGCAAGAAGCCATTGAATTGGCAAAACAACAACCACTTCATCGATTAATTTTTGCATTAGGGATTCGATATGTAGGTGAAACAACTGCCAAAGTTTTAGCGCAATCCATTTCTAATTTAAAAGAATTGATGGAAAAAAATATAGACGAACTTTTGTTGCTGGACGATGTGGGCATAAAAGTGGCGCAATCTATTGTAGACTTTTTTGCAAATGAAGACAATAAAAAATTAATTTTTGAATTAGAAACACTTGGGCAAAATTTGCAAAACACCCAAAAAGATTTGAATACAGAAGGCGGGTTGAGCGGAAAAACATTTTTGTTTACGGGCACTTTGCCCACATTGGGCAGAAAACAAGCCGAAGAAATGGCAGAAGCGCAAGGAGCAAAAATATTGAGTGGTGTAAGCACAAAACTAAATTTTTTGGTAGCTGGCGAAGCAGCAGGAAGCAAATTGGACAAAGCAAAAAAACTTGGTACCGTTTCGATAATTGATGAAAATACTTTTTTGGAATTGTTGAAAAATTAATCTTCATCTACAAATTTTATTGATGTTTTTTTAACGCAAGTTTAACGCCCCAAATATTTTACACTTTTCTATATTTGTACTCCTTCATGGCAAAAAATATAAGCATATTTTTTTCGGTTTTAACGCTATTTTTAATAGGAAAAAGTACATTAATTTTTTCCCAAGAAATGGTATTTATAACTCAAGCTTCTGCATCAAAAATTGGTATAAATGATGTGGTGGAAATAAACTATATTATCAAAAATGCTAATGGTGCCCTATCTTTTAATATTCAAAACCTTGGCGATTTTAAATTAGTAAGTGCTCCACAAATAAGAGAACCTATTAATTCTTACAACAGAAGAACGGAAAGAGAAAATGTAATTACCTATTTGATGAAGCCAACTAAAACTGGCAAACTTAACGTGCCAATGGGATTTGCAACAATTGGTACAAGAAAAATAAAATCAAATTTGGTAACGATTGATGTCGTATCAGGAAGCTTAACTAAGAATACTCCAAAAAAAAGACAACAAAATAATAATTCCATTTTTGATATCAACGAAGATGAAGATCCTTTTGTGGCAATAAGGAAAGCTAGAGAACAGCTTTTGAAAAATTTACAAAAACAACAACAACAAGCTCGATCAAATGCAAAAGCAAAAACATCTGCACCAGATGAGATTTTTGATGAAAAAAAAATAGATGAAAATCTTTTTATAAGAGTAGAAGCCGACAAAACAAATGTAAAACTTGGCGAGCAAATTATAGTTTATTATAAACTTTATAGCCGAATTCAAATGGAAGTAAACTTAACAAAATTGCCTTCATTAAATAATTTTTGGAGCCAAGATTTTGAAATTCCATATCCACCATCACCAACAAGAGAAATAAAAGATGGTAAAGAATATCAAGTTTTTGTAATAAAAAAATCGGCACTTTTCCCGACACAAACAGGAGCTTTAACGCTCGATGAAGCTGAAGCAAAAGGTTTTGCAAGAATAAAACTTTCTGGCAATAAACAACACAGCATTGATGATATTTTTGAATCAGATATCATGGATTTAAGTGATTTTTTCTTCAATAATGAAAATTTCAAAGATGTGCCTGTTGTTTTAAAAAGCAAACCCGTAACTATTCAAGTAAGTGATTTTGATAACAATCAAAAACCAATTTCATTTAAAGGTGCAGTAGGAAAATATAATATGGAAAGCAATTTGGACAAAACAGATTTGACAACAGACGATGTAGCAACATTGACATTGACAATTAGTGGCGTGGGAAATGTAAAATTAATAGAAGCCCCAAGCGTGAAATTTCCTTCAAATACTGAAGTCTTCGATCCTTTAATTGAAGATACCCTTACAAAACTTAATGATCAAATTGGAGGGTATAAAAAAATAAAATATCGATTTACGCCACAACAAATTGGTGAAATGATGATAGCGCCTATATCGTTTACTTATTTTGACACCGAAACCAATCAATACCAAACTTTAGAAACACCATCTTATAAAATAAATGTAAAGCAGGGTAAAAAAAATAAAGTAGCAAATAAACATAGAAGCATTTTAGATATTCATGGAATTGAAAATTCAAAAATTGAATTGACAAAAAATAATGCAATTTGTTTGCCAAATAATATTTGGTATTGGAGTGGTTTTGGCATTCCATTTTTAGCTTATTTGGGTATTTTCTTTTTCAAAAAGAAAGAAGAAAAATTAAGAGATAACAAACCCGAATACAAACACAAATTGGCAAATAAAATTGCTTTGCAACGAGTGTCTAAAGCAGCTCAATATTTAAAAGATGATAATAAGAATGCTTTTTATGAAGAAATATCCAAATCGCTTTGGTTGTATTGTAGCGATAAATTGAATATCCCTTTGGCAAAACTTTCAAAGGAAAAAGCAAAAGAATGTTTTAACGAAAAAAATATTCCATCATCTTTATCTATTTCGTTTTTTGAACTTGCTGATGATTGTGAAAAAGCACTTTATATGCCAAAACATGGCATTAATCAAATGCATCAAACTTATGCAGATACCCTAAAAATTATTGGTAAACTTGAAGAACATTTAAACTGATGCAAAAAAAAATAGTTTTATTATTTTTTATTTTAATGTTGACTTACTTGACAGGATTTTCAAATTTAATGTTTGAAAAAGCTAATCAAGCATACAATAATCAAAACTTTGACGAAGCCCAAAATCTATATGAACAATTGATAGGCGAAGGTTATTGCCATCCTGATATTTATTTTAATTTAGGTAATGCCTATTATAAAAAAAACAAACTTGGATTAGCTATATGGTGTTATAAAAAATCACTTTCTAAAGATGCAAATGAAAAAGAATTTGAAAATTATTTTTTTGCAAAAAGCAAAATTGCAAATCCAATTCAAGCCCAAGAAAAAGTTTTTTTTATTCGTTGGTGGGAAAATAGCATCCAGTTTTTTAGTGTAAATCAATGGGCAATTTTGGCACTACTCTTTTTTTTAGCTCCAATGATATTTTTAATTTTTAAAAAAATAAAAGGCGAAGCAGTAACACATCCATCTTTCATTAAAACTAGTTTTTTATTCTCCTTATTGTTTTTGTTGGGTATGTTTTTAAAAACATATTATGAAAATTATCGTTATGAAGCAGTTGTAATTTTAAACAATTCTAGTTTTAAAAAATATGCAACTGATTCAAGAACAAGCAATATTGTTTCCGAAGGAATAGAAGTAAAAGTGCTTGAAAATATTTTTTCAAAAAGCGATGAAAGTGTGTTGTGGAAAAAAGTAGAATTGCCAAATGGCGAAATAGGCTGGATGAACAGTAACGTGTTGAAAAAAATTTAAAATATCGTCCTCTGCATTAGTTTGTTTATTTTTGCAAAAAAATATTTATGTCTTCGAAAGTTAGAGTAAGATTTGCGCCAAGCCCCACTGGAGGATTGCATATTGGCGGTGTTCGCACAGCACTTTTTAGTTATTTATTTGCACAAAAAAACAAAGGCACTTTTATACTTCGAATAGAGGATACTGATCAAACACGATTTGTGGAGGGAGCCGAAAAATATATAATTGATGCATTGGAATGGTGTGGCATTTCTCCAACAGAAGGACCTCATTTGGGTGGTGATTTTGGACCTTATCGTCAAAGTGAGCGTAAAGAAATTTATAAGAAATATGCGCTAGAATTGATTGAAAAAGGATTTGCATATTATGCTTTCGACACCAGTGAAGAATTGGAAAAAATGCGAAATGATTTTAAAACTTCCGAAAATCCATCGCCACAATACGATGCTTCGATAAGAATGAAAATGAAAAATTCATTGACGTTGAGTGAAGATGAAGTAAACGAAAATTTGAAAAATAATGTTCCTTACGTAATTCGTATTAAAGTGCCAAAAAATGAAATGATTTCATTTGAAGATATGATAAGAGGCGAAATAAAAAATGATAGTAATTTGGTGGATGATAAAGTGTTGCTTAAAGCTGATGGCATGCCAACTTATCATTTGGCAGTAGTTGTAGATGATTATTTGATGAAAATATCTCATGCATTTAGAGGCGAAGAATGGTTGCCCAGCGCACCAATACATGTATTGTTATGGAATTATTTTGGCTGGATTAAAGACATGCCAAAATGGGCACATTTACCATTGTTATTAAAGCCAGATGGAAATGGCAAATTGAGCAAAAGAGATGGGGAACGTTTAGGGTTTCCTGTATTTCCTTTAGCGTGGAAGAATACAGATGGTGAATTGCAAAAAGGTTTCGAGGAAATGGGATTTTTGCCCGAAGCGTTTGTAAACTTTTTAGCAATGTTGGGCTGGAACGATGGCACAGATAAAGAAATTTTTACGAAAGAAGAATTAATTCAATCTTTTGAAATAGAACGGATTCATAAAAGCGGTGCAAAATTTGATTTTGAAAAAGCAAAATGGTATAATCAAGAATGGATTAAAAAATCTAGTGCTTTGGAGTTGAAAACTTCTGTCGAAAAAGAATTTGCGAAGCATAATATTGAAATTAAGGATGAAGTATTTTTTCTTGAAATTATTGATTTAATAAAAGAAAGATGTGTGCTTTTGCCAGATTTTATTGAACAAAGTAAATTCTTTTTCGAAGCGCCAACTGAATTAGATAAAGAATCGATGCTTAAAAATTGGATTGAAGATAAGAAAGTATTTTTTGAAAAATTTCTATCGCAAAGCAATACTATTGAGTGGCATAGTGCTATAATTGAAGAAAATTTTAAACAATTAGCTGTGGTAAATGGGTTTAAACCCAATGAATTATTATTGCCCTTGAGAATTATGCTTGTTGGAGGAAAATTTGGACCAAATGTATTTTTAATTGCTCAAAAAATTGGCGTTGAAGAAACAAAAGCAAGAATAGAATTGGCTATAAATAATATTTAAGTAAAATAAAAAGAAGTAAACTAATATTTTGTAAAAATTCATATTATTTCCTTATTTTTAAGGATTCAAAAAATAAATATGAAAAAAGTATTTACCATTTTATTTGTCTCTTGTTTTTTTGTGTCTAATGCACAAAATATTTTTTTAAATTCAGGTACAATAGAAACCAAAAAAGATATTGCATCGTTTGATATTTCAAGTTTGCAAAATGTGCAATTTAATCAACGAATATATAGTTTAGTTCAATTTGATAAAAGCACATCTTTGAAAGAAAGAAATGCAATAGAAGTTGCAACAGGGATTAAATTTTTTGATTATTTGCCAACAAATGCTTTTATAGCTTCATTGCCAAATAATATAAATTTAAATCAATTGCAAGGATATGCTATCAAAACTATTTTGCCTTATCAAGCAACATATAAAATAGAGCCAACATTATTAAATGAAAGTTTACCTTCTTGGATTTTTGTAAAAGAAAATACAATAAAATTAATAGTTAACATTCATGAAGATATAGATAAAAATATCGCAGAAAATTATTTCATACAACAAAACTTTAAAGTAACAAAGTGGCATACTAGTAATCAAGCAGAAATAGAATTGAATAAAAATAACATTCAGCAATTAGCTCAAATTCCATTTGTAAAATATATAGAATATACAAGCGAGCCTGCTGTTTTAGAAAATGTTGAAGGTAGAAGCAGCCACCGAACCAATGTAATTGATTCAGAGTATTTTGGAGGAAAACATTATAACGGAGACAGCGTTTCAGTAGCAATGGGCGATGATGGCACAGTAGGTCCGCACATAGATTACCAAGGTAGATTAGTAGATTTGACAACAAGCAATGGTGGCACACATGCTGATCATGTAATTGGAATTGTTGGAGGCGCAGGTAATTTTAATCCAAATGGTAAAGGAAATGCTGCTGGAGCAAAATTAGTTGCCTATGATTGGTATGATAATTTAAATAATGCAACTGCACATTATAACACACACGGAATTAGAATTACAACAAATTCGGTAGGACAAGGTTGTAATTCAGGCTATAATAATGATGCAAGAACTCAGGATCAATTAATAAATAGTAGACCATCATTAATTTCTGTTCACTCTTCAGGAAATAGCGGTACATCAAGTTGTGGTGGTGTTGCAAACTATAAAAATATTACTGGAGGATACAAAGCAGCAAAAAACTGTATTACAGTAGGAAACATTGAAAAAGATGACAATCTTGCAAATTCCAGCAGTCGTGGGCCTGCAAAAGATGGAAGGATAAAACCAGAAGTTTGTGCAGTTGGAACAGATGTTTTTTCAACACAACCAAATAATACTTATGCTAATCTTACAGGTACATCAATGGCTTGTCCTGCTACAGCAGGCACACTTGCAACGCTTTGGGAAGCATATCGAAAGCTAAATGCAAATCAAGATCCATTAAGTTCTTTAATGAAAAATATATTAATGAATAGTGCAGATGATTTAGGAAATGCTGGTCCTGATTTTCAATATGGATATGGCAGAATAAATGCTAGAAGAGCTCTTGAAATTATTGAAAATGATCGTTTTTTAATTGATTCAGTTGATAATGCACAAAACAAAACTCATGTAATTGCAGTTCCTTCAGGAGTTTCGGCAGTAAAGTTTATGGTTTATTGGCATGACAGACCTGCAGCAGCAAATGCGGCAAAACCTTTGATAAACAATATCAACATGACAGTTACAAATCCTGCTGCAACAGTATTTAATCCATGGGTTTTAGATCATTCACCAAACGTTGCAGCTTTAAGTTCTTTGGCAGTTAGAGAAATAGATTCAATAAATAATACAGAACAGGTTACACTAAAAAACCCACCAGTTGGCAACTATGTTGTTAGTGTTAATGGGTTTAATATTCCACAGGGACCACAATTATATACATTGACGTATAGTTTTGTAATGAATGGTGTAACAATGACTTATCCTCAAGGAGGAGAATCTTTTGTGCCAGGCGTTAATGAAAGAATACGTTGGGATGCAAGTGAAGCTGGTGCATTATTCAAATTAGAATATTCAAGCGATGCAGGAACTAATTGGACTTTAATTTCTGATGTTATTCCTGCAAATCAAAAATATTATGATTGGACACCTCCATTAGCTTTAAGTACAGGTCAAATGAAAATGAAAATTTCAAGAGCTGCACAAAGTGATGAATCAGATACATTATTTAGTGTTTTTCCAGTCCCAACAGGGTTGGCAGTAGACACAGCTTGTAATCAGGTTTTTCATTTAAGATGGAATGCAGTACCAGGAGCAAATAAATATACTGTTTATTCTTTAGGTACAAAATATATGGATTCAATTGCAAGTTCAACATCAACAGGTGTTTACTTGACAAGTTATAGTCCTTTTACACCTTATTATTTTGCAGTATCTGCAAATGATACTACAGTAGCAAATGGAGCAAAAGGTAGACGATCAATTGCAATTTATAAAGGTTCTGGAGAAATAGGATGTGTAGATGATGTAGCAGATGCTTCTACAACATTGCCTTATTATAACAAATACAGTTGTGATTTATCGTTAAATGTTCCTGTAACAATGAAAATTAAAAATGTAGGTTTAAGAGATGTAAATTCAGTGCCCGTAAGATTTAGAGTAAATGGCGGACCAATAATTTCTGAAACTAGTGTAACAACAATTCCTATTGGAGATTCTATAAATTATACTTTTGCCACTTTGGCAAATATAGTTGGAGGAGGTGCATTTAATATTCAAACTTGGTGCGAACTTGGAAGTGATCCAATTGAATTTAATGACAGTTCTTTTGCAATTCTAAATGTAGTAGCACCAGGAAATGCAACAGCACCTTTGATTCAAGATTTTGACGGACCAATTTTTCCACCAACAGGCTGGACTGTAATTAATCCGGATAATAATGTAAAATGGCAAAAAACATTAGTATTAAATGGTGCAAATCCAGGAAATACTCATACTGCCTATATGGATTTCTTTAACTATATTACCACTAGACAAATTGACATTTTAGAATCACCACAAATCGATTTAACCTCTGTAACCACAGATTCTGTTATTTTATCTTTTGATGTTGCATATGCTCGACGTCCATTAAATTCAGATACGTTAAGTGTAAAAGTATCAAATGATTGTGCTGATAATTTTACAATCCCATATAAAAAATGGGGTGCTAATTTAGAAACCATTCTTAGCTCAAATAATAGTTTTTCTCCAGTTAGTACATCAGAATGGAGAAATGAACAAATTGATTTGACTGCATTTAAAGGCGAAAAAGTTATAATTCAGTTTGAAGGAGCTAATGATAGAGGAAATAATTTGTTTTTAGATAATATAAATATTCAATTAAAAAATGCAACATCATTATCTACAAAAAACTATGAAGATGAAAAATATAAAATTTATCCAAACCCAAGTAACGGAAATTATATTTTAAGCATTAATAGTTTAACTAATCATAATGTTCAATATAGTATTCAAACTATAACAGGAAAGATTTTAAAAAGACAACAATTTAATGTTTCTCCTAGCGAATTATTAACTGCAATAAATATTCAAGAATTTGCAAATGGTGTATATGTTTTACAATTAAATGATGGTAAAAACATAAAAAATATTAAACTATTAAAGCAATAAAATTTTCTAAAATAGTACAATATTTGCTTGTTGCGCCCGCCTTTGGCGGGCGCAACAAATTTTAGCTAAGATTTAAAATAAATTTTCTCAATAAATTTAATGAGAATGTAACTGCATAATCCGTATTTCGAGCTCTATCGCTTAAGGCATAAAATGTTTTTACAACACTTCTTTCATGATTACAAACTGCAATACAAATTTGATTTTGAGCATCTCCTTTTTCTAAATAACCTGTAATGCCAATGGCATATGTGGTATTTAATTTTTCTAAACAATGTTTTGCCAATGCCAAACTTGTGGCTTCGCTAACAACAGAATTTTTTTCTATAAATTCTTTTTCTATATCAAGTAATTTATTTTTTGCATCGGCACTATAACATATTATTGAACCTTCAAAAATTGCAGAAGAGCCTTTGATAGACGTTAAAATTGATGCAATTGCGCCTCCCGTACAACTTTCGGCTGTAGAGATGGTTTCATTTCGTTGTTTTAATAATTCAAAAATATATTCATTTAAGCTTACATCTTTATCTATAACATATGCATTGCCAACCAATGGAATAAGTTTTTGTTTTTGAACTAAAATTTCTTGTTCAAAATCTTGATAAGCACTCAATCGAAGTTTTACGTTGCCCAAATGTGGCAAATAAGCAAGTTTTATTTCTTGTGGAAGATCTTTTTCGAAGTCTGTTAATCTTTCTGCTAAAAAACTTTCACCTTCGCCACTTGTCAATATGGTATGATGTGTAATTATATTTGGTTTAAAAAAATTTTTTATTTTTTCAAATCCAGAAGAGAGCATAATATTTTTCATTTCAAATGGCACACCAGGAAGTGAAATATAAATCACATTATTTTTCTCAAACCACATGCCAGGAGCAGTTCCCAGTTCATTGAATAGAGGAATACAGTTGTTGGGCAAATAAGCTTGTTGTTTATTTGTTTCCAAAAAAGGTCGATTTCTTTTTATAAAAAAAGCTTCTACGTGATTTAAAATTTCTGGAAATAATATCAGTTTAGTATTAAAAAATTTTACTAAAATACTTTTTGTAATATCATCGTTTGTTGGTCCTAAGCCACCAGTGATGATAATTAAATTAGAAGTTTTTTCTTCTTCAAGTAATGTATCTGTGATTTCTTTTTCATCATCACCAACTGCTATTCTTTTTCGAACTGCAATACCAATTTTATTTAACTCCACACCAAGCCATGCTGAATTGGTGTCAATTGTTTGACCAATTAATAATTCGTCGCCAATTGTAATTATGCTGCAATTTGTCATATATAATTATTTAATTCTGGATAATGAGGAACTAAAAAATCAAATAATTTTTTTGGCATTTTTGTTCGTTTATTTTCTTTTGGGTTAAAAAAAGTTAACGTTACTTCTCCTTTATTTATCAATTCATTTTCTTCATTAAAAAGTTTATGCTGAAAAGTAATAAAAGAGGCATTGGTAAATGATTGTAGAGAAGTTTCAATGCGAATAAGTTGGTCATATTTTGCTGGGCGCAAATATTTTATATTTAGTTTTAAAACTGGCATTACTACGCCATCTTCTTCCATTTCCCGGTAGGTATAATTAGCTTCACGAATCATTTCAGCTCGAGCAACTTCATAATAAAGACCATAATTGCCGTAGTATAAAAATCCCATTTGATCCACTTCGCCATATCTTACTCTTATTTTAGTTTCGTGGATGAGCATTATTTTTTAGAAAAAATTATTTTCTATTGAATTTTAAATAAAGTGGTGTCCTGGGTGTTTTTATCAGCATAATCTGTTGCTGAAATAATTAGTCTGCAATCTATTGAAACAGAACCGTATAAAATATTAAGTTTTTCAATAACAGTAAAGCCGTCTAAACCATCAACATTTGGGCTTTTGTCTAAAATAAGTTTATTATTATCGCTTAAATTTTCAATCCGTGCTGTAATGCTTTTTAGTTTTCCTGCTTTTGTTCCTTTTTCTAAATCGGTAACATTTGCAACAATATTTATATCATCACCATATGCAAATACAGAATTATTTACAGGAACAGTTTTTGTTATAACTGGTGCTAGCGTATCGTCTTCTGGATAATATTTGTATCTATCTTTAAACTCTTTTTTGCACGATGTTTGAAAAAACAAAGCAAGTGAAGTAAAAAATATAATAAATAGGGTGATGTTTTTCATTGTTAAATTTTATTACAATCCAAATATATAAAATTTTGTTGTTAAATAATTATATGAGAAAGTTTTTTTAATATTGACAAATGAATGAAGAAGAATTAATAGCTCGAATTGCCTTACTAGAAGTTAATGGAATTGGAGCGGTTCATGCCAAAAAAATTATTGAAACCGTAGGCTCGGCAGCTAAAATATTTAAGGAAAAGAAAAGAAATATTGCAGCTATAGCTGGTATTGGAACAGTGAAAAGTGATGCAATTATTAAATTTGATAATTTTAAAAATGCAGAAAAGGAATTAAAATTTATTGAATCGAACAATATTGAGGTTCTTAATTTTGATGAGGACAATTATCCTGAAAGCCTAAAAAATTGTATTGATGCACCACTACTACTTTTTTTTAAAGGAAATTTTTCATTTAAAGATCGGCCAAAAACAATTTCAATTGTTGGCACAAGAAATATTACCGAATATGGAAAAAAAATTTGTGAGGATTTTGTTGCAGAAATTGCACAATTGCAAATATTGATTGTTAGCGGATTAGCCTATGGCGTAGATGTAAATGCACACAAAGCTGCTTTGAAAAATAATTTGGCTACTATTGGTGTTTTAGCTCATGGTTTGGATACTTTATATCCATCGGCACATAAAAATACTGCAAAAGAAATGATTGAAAATGGTGGATTAATTTCGGAATATCCATCAGGAACTATTGCTAACAAAGAAAATTTTCCAAGCAGAAATCGAATAGTCGCCGGAATGGCAGATGCACTTTTGGTTGTAGAAACTGATATTAAAGGCGGTTCGATAATTAGTGCAGAAATTGCATATTCTTATAACAAAGATATTTTTTGTGTTCCAGGAAGAATTGGCGATAAATATAGCTCTGGATGCAATAAATTGATTCAAGATTTAAAAGCAAATTTGGTGACTAGTGGCAGTGAAATTTTAAAATCGATGAATTGGATAACATCAACCAAGAAGCAAAAACCACAAAAGCAGCTTTTTATAGAATTGAGCGAGGACGAAAAACAAATTATAGCCCTTTTTGAAGAAAAAAATCAACTTCATATTGATGAAATAATGTCTAAAACACAATTTACAAGCTCAAGAATAGCAGGAGCGATATTGAATTTAGAAATGCAACAAGTAATTGCTGTTTTGCCCGGAAAATTATATCAAATGGTTTAAAAACAGTTCTTTTAGTTTTTTTTATGATATTTAATTCAAAAAGCATTTTAAAATACGTACTTTTGCACGCTCTAAAGAATTTTTTTTTATCAAAAAAAGGTGTTTAAATATGAAACGAAATTATCGATTTTTTACATTATTAATTTTACCAATTTTATTTTCAATTATTATTTTTAGTTGTGATAATGCTAGCAAGAATACTACTTCAAAAAAATCTAAATCAGGTAAGACTGTAAAATCAACGGATCAAGTTATTTCAACTTCAAGCAGAATAGCATATGTCGATATTGATACTTTGGAAGCAAACTATGATTATTTTGTAAAGAAAAAAGCTGAGTTTGAAAATAGACAGAAAAAAATTGATGCTGAGCTTGAATCCTTAGCAAATTCTATTCAACAAGAATATATTAATTTTCAAAAGAAAGCACAATCGGGAAGTGTTAGCGAAGAAGAAGGATTGCGCAAGCAAAAAGAATTGATGAAAAAACAAGAAAACTTGGAATTGAAAAAACAAAATCTTGGTGTTAGCTTTTTAAAAGCACAAGAAGCATTTAATAAAGAAATAAAAGATAAACTTTATGAAGTGATAGAAGAATATAACAGTGACAATAAATACGATTTTGTATTATCATATCAAAAAGATGGGGCTATGTTATATGCTAATCCAGAATTAGACATCACTAAAGAAATATTAAAGTCAATCAATAATAAATAATTTAAGAAAGGAAAAATGAGAAAGCATATTGTAGCGGCAAATTGGAAAATGAATCTTTTGATATCAGAAGGTGAACGATTAGTGCAAGAAATATTAAAAGAACCTATAGATTTAAAATACAATCAAAATGTAATTTTTTGCCCTCCGTATACGCATTTAACTTCAATTGCAAAGCTTTTGAATGATTCGGGTAAAACCAAATTCTATTTAGGTGCACAAAATTGTGCTGTTCAAGATTCAGGTGCTTTTACTGGCGAAATAAGTATTTCAATGTTAAAAGATATTGGTGTTCGATATGTAATCGTTGGCCATAGTGAAAGAAGGCAATTGTTTGGCGAAAGCAATGAGCTTATTAAGCAAAAAGTAGATGCCTTATTGACAAATCATATAACACCAATTTTTTGTTGTGGAGAACCATTAGAGGTTAGAGAACAAAATAAACAAAATGAATTTGTAGAAAAACAACTTGAAGAAAGTATTTTTCATTTAAAAGGCTCAGTTTTGTCCGATGAATTAATTATTGCATACGAACCAATATGGGCAATAGGTACAGGAAAAACAGCTACCACAGAACAAGCAGAAGAAATGCATTCACATATTCGATCTTTAATTGAAAAGAAATTTGATTTAGAGGTTGCTAACGATGTTTCTATTCTTTATGGTGGAAGTTGTAAAGCAGAAAATGCAGTTGAGCTTTTTGCGAATCAAAATGTAGATGGTGGATTAATAGGTGGAGCAGCTTTAGAAGCACACACTTTTTTACCAATTATAAAGGCATTAAATTAAGATAAGATTATTTCTGTTATAATTTCTTTTTCTAGTAAGGAATTAATTTTTTGAATTAATATATTTTTATTAAGTGCCCATTCATTTTTTAATGAAGATACATTTGTTTTTAAATATAATTTATCTTGGTACAATTTAATACTATCCGTATAATTGGATGCTGTAATACCGACAAGCATTATCCAATTTTCTTTAATCTTGGTTTGATAAAAATTATTTTTCCAGTTGCTGTTTTCCAACATCAATTCCAACGCTTCTTTAATTGAGTATTCCGCCATTTATTATTTTAAATTTGTGGTACAAAACGTTTTACAATTTCAACTGTAATTTCATTTTCAGTAAATATAACTAATCGTTCAATTATATTTTTCAATTCTCTAATATTACCAGTCCAATTATAATTTTGAAGTAGTATAACCGCTTCTGGATTTATAGTTTTCTTCTTATTCTTATATTCTTTACAAATTTCTTCTAAAAAAAATTCAATTAAAATCGGAATATCTTCCCGTCTATCATTTAAAGCTGGAACATTAATATTTACCACATTTAAACGATGGTACAAATCCAATCTAAAGTTTCCTTTTTCTACTTCTTCTAGTAAATTTTTATTGGTAGCCGCTAAAACTCTTACATCAACTTCTATATCTTTTTCACTACCCACTGCACTAATTTTTCCTTCTTGTAAAGCTCTCAAAACTGTTGCTTGTGCTCTCAAACTCATATCGCCAATTTCATCAAGAAATAATGTGCCGCCATTAGCCTGAAAAAATTTTCCAGATTTTTGATGAATAGCTCCAGTAAAAGAACCTTTTTCATGTCCAAAAAGTTCACTTTCAATTAATTCACTGGGAATTGCAGCACAATTCACCTCTACGAATGGTTTTTTAGCTCTTGAACTTGTTTCGTGCAATTGTTTTGCAACTAATTCTTTACCTGTGCCATTATCTCCTGTAATTAAAACTCTGGCCTCAGTAGTTGAAAGCACTTTTATCATATCTTTTATAGACAAAATTTCTTTGCTTTCACCAATAATTATTGTTTTAAAATTTCCTTGTTTTTGTTTTAAGCTTTTATTTTCTTTAACTAAAACTTCTAAATCAAGGGCATTTCTAACAGTGATTAAAAGTCTATTTAAATCTGGGGGTTTTGTAATAAAGTCGAAAGCGCCTAATTTTACAGCTTCCACGGCATCTTCAGTTGTTCCGTGACCAGAAATCATAATTATCGGAACAGATATTTCTTCTTTTTTTATAATATGTAATATTTCCATGCCATCAGGTTTTGGCATTTTAATATCGCATAAGATACAATCGTATTTCTTTGCTCGAATTAAATTTATTGCTTCAAAACCATCTTGGGCTTCTTCTACTTTGTAACCTTCGGTTTCAAAAATTTCTCTTAGTATTTTACGAATACTTTTTTCATCGTCAACAACTAAAATTTTTTTCATTTAATAGAAATGTATTTGGTTGGCGTAAATATAATATTAAAAAAATTATATTTTTTATAAGATTTTTTAGTATTCTATATCTTATTGATTATCACGCCATTCATATACCCAAGCACTTTGAACCATTTCTAGATGTCCTTCTGTACATTGTTCTCTTGTACCTTTAAAACCCTCCAATGAAAGCACCCATTCTAGTAAATCAGTAAAACGAATTCGATAAATCTTACTTTCATTCATGTCATTACCAAATTTTTCAAAAAGTTTTAGTGCAATATCTTCGTGGTCTTGCCAATAAATTGGAGGT
>JAGNRR010000150.1 GCA_017988595.1 Chitinophagaceae bacterium | reverse complement strand
CATGCAATATTTAATTTTTTAGCTATTCAAGAATTATCACAACAGCGTTTTTTTAAAATATTATTAGGCGAAGGACGAAATAATTTTATTTTGTAATGGAATGAAAATAGAGATGAGGATGAAGTTGAAGATTTTGTACCCACATTTAATTAAAATTTAATTATAAACATCAAATAGTTACAACACATGATAGAAATAAAAGTGCCAACCGTAGGAGAAAGTATTAGCGAAGTTACTTTAGTAAAATGGACAATTGCAAATGGTGATTATGTAAAAAGAGATCAAGTAATTTGTGAACTTGAAAGTGAAAAAGCTACATTTGAATTGAATGCAGAACAAGCTGGTACAGTTACATTTGTTGCTAACGAAGGTGATGATTTGAAAATTGGAGATTTGGTTTGTAAAATTGATGAAACAGCAGCTGCTCCAGCTGAGGCAGCCCCTTCATTAAATGAAAAATTACAAGCTGCAAAAGAAGAACAGCAAAAAACAATTGAAAAGACAGAAACAAAAGTTGAAAATACAGTAAAGGCAACTCCGGTTGCGGCACAAATATTGGCAGATAAAAATGTGAAAACTGAAAATATAAACGGAAGTGGACCTGCAGGAAAAATTACCAAAAGTGATGTGCTTTTTGCTTTAAATAATTCGAAAACAAATTCAGTATCAAGTAGAAATAGTGAAGCGAAGAAAATGAGTAATTTGCGTAAAACTGTTAGTAGAAGATTGGTTGAAGCCAAAAATACTACAGCTATGCTTACTACTTTTAATGAAGTGGACATGACTGCCATTATGGATTTACGAAAAGTTTATAAAGAAAAATTTGTTGAAAAACATGGTGTTGGATTAGGCTTTATGAGCTTCTTTATCAAAGCTTGTTGCATGGCATTAGAAGAATGGCCATCTGTAAATTCTTATATCGATGGCGAAAATATAATTTCACATAATTATTGCGATATATCAATTGCTGTTTCAGCTCCAAAAGGTTTAGTGGTTCCGATAATTAGAAATGCTGAAAGTTTAAATTTGGCAGGTTTGGAATTAGCCGTTAAAGATTTAGCTACTAAAGCAAAAGAAAATAAATTGACAATGGAAGAGATGACTGGAGGCACATTTACGTTAACTAATGGTGGCGTTTTTGGTTCATTATTAAGCACGCCAATAATTAATATTCCACAATCTGCAATCTTGGGTATGCACAAAATTCAAGATAGACCTATGGTAGAAAATGGTCAAATAGTAATAAAACCAATGATGTATTTAGCGCTTTCTTATGATCACAGAATAATTGATGGAAGAGAAAGTGTTGGCTTCCTAGTTCGCGTAAAAGAGTTATTGGAAAATCCAACAAAGATGATTGTTGGAAAATCGCCAAATGAAGTTTTATTAGATTTTTAAAGTCTAAAAGAAACCTTAATTTTTTTGTAAAATACAAATTTGAAATACTAAAGTTCAACAAACTTCGTTTTATTTGCATACAAAAAAATATAATTCATGAAAAAAATAGTTTTAATTTCAGCATTTGCATTGATGCTTAATTATTCCAATGCCCAAAAGATTAAATTTTCAGATGTATACCTATATGGTTATAGCGGAAATTCAACGGCAAATCCTTTAAACAAATCCGAAATTTCTTTTTTAAATAAAGGAATTGATTTGCCTTATCTATCAAATATAAAAAATAATGGAAATACTAACCGATATTACAATGGAGTAGGTGTAATGGCTGGTTGGAATATTGCAAATAACAAAAAAAGTAATTTGCAACATAAATTAAGAACAGGAGTTTCATTTGGTAATTATGGATTAAATTATGATGGAAATTGGTCTAAAAGTACATCAACAACAATTGATTCTGTTGTTTTACAAAGCACTGGGCAATCTTTTCCTGTAGATTCTATTTTCAGCCAATATGCAAATGTTAGCCATAATGCAAAAATGTTTAATGTAGATGCTAGTTATATTGTAACATTAAATCCTCATCGAAGATTATCTTTTTATACGGGAGTTGGAGCAAGTGTGGGCATTTCTTTGCAAAATGTTATTTCAGGACATTATAATGAATTTAGTTATTCAAATTCACCATTTGCAAATTATTCTACATATCAAAATAATAATTCCAATAATCATCAATTTTCATCTAAAACACTTCCTGTCGCTACAAATATTCGTGCCTATATTCCTTTAGGATTAAATTTTAGATTATCGAATAAAAATCCATTTTTAAAACATTTTTCACTTTATGGTGAAATAGATATGGGTTTGAATATTGACAATATGAAAGGCATAAATTCAAATATTGGTTTTTATAGCGCTGGTAATGCTGGAATAAAAGTTTCTTTTGGTGAAATGCTTGGAAATAAAAGAGGTGACAGACAAATGCCTACAAAAACAAGAAGAAAAAATTATTAATAAATATATTCGAAAAGAAAAAAATCTCACGAAAGTGGGATTTTTTTTTGTTAAAAATTAATATAATGTTTGCCCGATTCAAAATCTTTTTCTAAATATGACAATAGTTGATTGAAATGACTTTTATTATTCAAAAAATCGGTGTTTAAAGCATCAACTATCAAAATCGGAATTTGTAAACTATTTAATATTTCTAAATAGGCATCTTGCAAATTCTCTAAATAATCATCACTAATATCAAGTTCATAACTACGATTTCTATTCTTAATATTTTCTTTTAATTTTATCAAAGGGGCATGTAAATAAATAAGTAAATCGGGCTGTGGTAAGTTTGGATTTATAATTTCAAAAAGTTTTTCATACAAGCCATATTCATCATTTTGTAAATTTATTTTGGCAAATAATTTACTTTTGATAAATAAATAATCTGAAATTAATTTTTCACCAAATAAATTTCTTGAATTTATAATTTCTTTTAATTGATTAAATCTAGAAGCCATAAACGATAGCTCAAGAGGAAATGCATATTGTTCTTTGTTTTGATAAAATTTTGGCAAAAAAGAATTATCCTCAAACTCTTCTAAGATTAATTTAGCGCCAAAATGTTGTTGAAGTAAATGACAAAGTGTTGTTTTGCCCGCACCAATATTTCCTTCAATTGTTATAAAATTATAGTTCATTTTAGAAAAGCAAATATAAATGCCGTTATTTAATATTTAGCAGTAAAGATTTTAACATCGAGCTGGTCTGTTGAAGATTTGAATAATGTATTTATTTTTTTTCTTAAAATAGGGTGTATTTTATTGGGACAAATTTCATTTAAGGGTGCTAATACAAAATTTCTTAAATGCAAACGAGGATGAGGAATTTCAATATTTTTGGTATGTATAATTTCATTTTTATAAAATAAAATATCAATATCTACGGTTCTGGCATCATTCTTTTTTTGCCTTTTTCTACCTAAATAAAGTTCTATTTCTAAACATGTTTCTAGAAGTTTTTCTGGGGTTAATGATGTATTTATTTCTAATGCTTGATTTAAAAAAGCAGGTTGGCTTTCGTTGCCCCAGGCAATGGTTTCAAAAATTGATGAAGCGTTTACTATACGACCAATTTTTGATTCTATTTCACTTTTTGTTTTTTCTATATAACTCATTCTGTTTTCGATATTGCCACCTATCATCAAAAAAATACCTTTCATACCCAAAACACTTTTATTTAGAAATAATGCTCTTTACTTTTGTTTTCAAAATTAAACAATTATGAGACAATTTTTTAAATTCTTTTTTGCCGCATTAGCTGCAATTTTTACTTTTTGCTTTCTTGCATTTATTATTCTATTTGCCATGGCAATGATAGGAGCAAGCTCAGGAAAAAGCGATGCTACAAAATCAAATTCTATTTTAGTAATGGATATGAACGATGCCATTAATGAACAAAGTATTGAAAATTCTTTTGCAGCTTTTAGTGGTGGCGAAGGAAATTCTACAGGATTAAATGATATCGTTAATTCTATTTATGCAGCAAAAGAAGACTCTAAAATAAAAGGAATTTATATTAAACTTGGGATGAATCCAAATGGCTGGGCAACGCTTTTTGAGTTAAGAAATGCTTTAGAGGATTTTAAAACCTCAAAGAAATTTATTTATGCTTATGGTGAAATTTGTGATCAAAAATCATATTATATTGGCAATGTTGCTGATAGTATTTTTATAAATCCTCATGGTGCTATGGAATTAAAAGGATTGTCAATTGTGGGCACTTTTTATAAAGGTGCAATTGATAAAATGGGTATCGAAGCTACCGGATTTCATTGTGGAAAATACAAAGGTGCACATGAACCTTTTTCTTTTGAAAAATTTAGTGAAGCAAATCGGTTTCAATTACAAACCTTGTTAAATGAAATGGATTCAGTATTTATAAATTCTGTTGCTCAAAAATCAAAAAAATCTTTTGCTGAAATTAAAAATATGGCAAATAATTTAACCATAAAATTTCCTAATGATGCAGTAGCAAATAAATTAATAGATGGTGTAAGATTTGGCAGTGAAGTAGATGATTTATTTAGACAAAAATTAAATATTACTGATGCAAAAAAGAAAATAAATTTTACTTCGATTTCAAATTATTCAAGTGATGCAGAAAGTAAATATAAAGGAAAAGACAAAATTGCCATTTTATATGCTGAAGGTGCGATTGCTGATGGAAGCGGTGATGATGGAATTTTTTCGGAAGATATGGTAAAGCAAATTAGAAAAATTAAAAATAATGATGCTGTAAAAGCTGTTGTTTTAAGAGTAAATTCTCCAGGGGGAAGTGCATTGGCAAGTGAAATTATTTATAATGAATTAATGTTATTGAATAAAGTAAAACCAATTACGGTAAGCATGGGCGATTATGCAGCAAGTGGAGGATATTATATTGCATGTGCAGGAAATAAAATTTTTGCAGATCCTAATAC
>JAGNRR010000149.1 GCA_017988595.1 Chitinophagaceae bacterium | reverse complement strand
TTTCACAAACTCCAGTTTTTATTTTTCAAAAAATTAAATTTTTTATTTTTCAAAAAAAACACCTTTTAGTAAATCAATTTTTTGAAAATTCTTTTTATAATAATGCGATTTGGCAACCGCCAAAATAATTTTTTTAATTCATGAAATTAAAAGAAATTATTTAATCACATATTTATAAAAAAACAAAAATGAAACTAAAATTAATTATTACAGTTGCGCTATTTTATATAATTACAAATTCTATCATTAGCTGCAAAAAATCAAATTCAACCAATACAGATTATTTGGCAAATGCAGTATGTTCTGGCACTACACCAACTTACACTAGCGATGTGGCTTCAATTCTAAATTCTAATTGTGCCACTTCTGGATGTCATAATTCAAGCTCAAAAGCAGCAGGAATAAATTTAAGCGATTATATAAATGCAAAAAATGAATTTTTGAATAACAGTAAAAATATTATTGCTATTCATCATGGAAGTGGAGCAGATGCGATGCCTAAAAATTCATCCAAGCTAAACGATGCGACAATAAATAAATTAGATTGTTGGACAAAAAATTCTTGTCCTGAATAAACAAGACTAATTTAATTTTCATTTTAAAACAAAGAGTATAAAAGAAATTTATACCTATTTCTAATTTAAACTATTTTTTATGCTACAACGAATTATAGATTTTTCTATAACTAATAAATTAATCATTGGTTTATTAGTTACTGGTTTGGTTTTAATAGGCATCTACCAAACAACAAAATTGCCTATCGATGCGGTTCCAGATATAACCGACAATCAAGTTCAAGTAATCACCCTTGCTCCATCTTTTGGCGCTCCTGATATTGAGCGTTTAGTAACATTTCCTATAGAACAAGTGAATAATAATATTCCAGGAATGAAAGAAATAAGAAGTTTTTCACGATTTGGATTATCTCTAGTAACAATTGTGTTTGATGATAAAACAGACATCTATTGGGCTAGACAACAAGTTTCGGAAAGATTACAACAAATACAAAATCAAATTCCGTCGGGAATAGGTCAGCCAGAATTGGGCCCTGTTTCTTCGGGTTTGGGAGAAATTTATCAATATACAGTTAGACCTCGAAAAGGTTTTGAAAAAAAATATGATGCCACTGCTCTAAGAACAATTCAAGATTGGATTGTAAGAAGACAATTATTAGGCGTAAAAGGTGTAGCAGAAGTAAGCAGTTTTGGAGGTAAACTAAAACAGTATGAAGTGGCAATAGAACCCAATAAATTGAATGCTTTAGGTTTAACTATAAATGATGTTTTTGATGCCTTAGAAAAAAATAATCAAAATACTGGAGGAGCTTATATCGAAAAAGGTCCAACCGTTTTGTATATCCGAAGCGATGGATTGATTAAAAATATTGAAGATATAAAAAGTATTGCTATTGAAAATAAAAATTTGACAACACCTGTATTTATAAAAGATATCGCAGAAGTAAAAATAGGTTTTGCAACTAGATATGGCGCTATGTGTTATAATGATAAAGGTGAAGTATCGGGTGCAATTGTAATGATGCTGAAAGGTGCAAATAGTAGCGAAGTAATAAAAAATGTAAAAGACCGAATTGCTCAAATTCAAAAAACATTACCAGAAGGAATAATTATTGATCCTTTTTTAGATAGAAGTAAAATGGTTAATAATGCAATAGGAACTGTAGAAAAAAATTTATTAGAGGGTGCTTTAATTGTAATTTTTATTTTAGTAATATTTCTTGGTAATTTAAGAGCAGGTTTAATAGTAGCATCAGTAATTCCATTAGCATTATTATTTGCAATTTGTATGATGAATTTGTTTGGTGTAAGTGGAAATTTAATGAGCCTTGGTGCATTAGATTTTGGATTAATTGTTGATGGTGCTGTAATAATTGTTGAAGCTGTAATGCATCAAATGACTAAAAATAAACTATATACTAATGCTGAATTTTATACTACTGATGAAATGAATAATACTGTAAAAAATGCTGCTTCAAAAATGATGAACAGTGCTGTTTTTGGTCAATTAATTATATTGATTGTGTATTTACCAATTTTTTCTTTAGAAGGTATCGAGGGAAAAATGTTTAAACCCATGGCTCAAACAGTGGCGTTTGCATTACTTGGAGCATTTATCCTTTCGGTAACATATATCCCAATGATGAGTTCTTTATTTCTTAGTAAAAAAATAAAAGTACAAGAAAATTTATCAGATAAAATAATGAAAAAAATTGAAAATAAATATCAACACACATTAGCCTTTTTATTACATTATCCAAAAACGATATTAATTACAATAATTTCAATATTTATTTTGTCTTTATATATATTAACAAAATTGGGTGGTGAATTTATTCCTGCTCTTGAAGAAGGTGATTTTGCAGTAGACACCAGAGTATTGACGGGTAGCAATTTAAATACCACAATTGAGTTTACACAAAAAGCTGCTCATCTATTAAAATCAAATTTTCCGGAAGTAGAAAAAATAGTTACAAAAATAGGAAGTGGCGAAGTTCCAACAGATCCAATGCCAATGGAAGCAAGCGATATGATGGTAATTTTAAAACCAAAAAATGAATGGACATCAGCACATAATTTTCCGGATTTAGCAAAAAAAATGGGTGCTAAATTGCAAGATATCCCTGGAATAACGGCAGGTTTTCAATTTCCAGTTCAAATGCGTTTTAATGAATTAATGACTGGCGCAAGACAAGATGTGGTTTGTAAAATTTTTGGAGAAAATTTAGATACTCTAACAAATGTTGCTGAAAAATTGGGTAAAATAATTAATCAAGTTAAAGGCACACAAAATTTATATATTGAACCTATAAGTGGAATGCCACAAGTAATTATTGAATATAATAGAGCTATGATTGCACAATATCAATTAAATATTGAAGATATTAATAAAGTAATAAATTCTTCATTTGCAGGCAAAGTTTCAGGTTTAGTTTTTGAAGATGAAAAAAGATTTAACTTAGTAGTAAAATTAAATTCAGATGCTAGAAGCAATTTATATGATATTCAACATTTATTAATTCCAACACCAAATGGGATACAAATTCCATTAAGTCAATTAGCAAAAGTGGAAATAAAAGATGGTCCTAATCAAATACAAAGAGAAGATGCTAAAAGAAGAATTGTTGTAGGATTTAATATATTAAATCGAGATGTACAAAGCATTGTTAAGGAATTAAAAACCAAAGTAGAAAATAAAATAAATTTTCCAACAGGCTATTATGTAACCTATGGCGGTGCTTTCGAAAATTTAGAAAAAGCAAAAAGCAGATTGATGATAGCAGTACCGATATCATTATTTTTAATATTTATTTTATTGTTTTTTGCATTCAATTCTGTGAAGCAAGGTATAATTATATATTCTGCAATTCCATTATCAGCAATTGGCGGAATATTATTTTTAGCACTTAGAAATATGCCATTTAGTATTAGTGCAGGAATAGGATTTATTGCTTTGTTTGGTGTAGCTGTTTTAAATGGAATTGTACTTATTGCAGAAATTAATCGATTGAAAAAATTAAATAAATATTCCCTTTCAAGAATAGTTATTTTGGGGTGCAAAGTAAGATTAAGACCTGTTTTGATGACAGCATTTGTAGCTTCACTAGGATTTTTACCTATGGCATTAAGCAATGGTGCTGGAGCAGAAGTACAAAGACCTTTGGCAACAGTTGTAATTGGCGGATTACTAGTTGCAACATTTTTAACCTTATTTATTTTACCGATATTATATATAATTATGGAAAAGCCTAAAAGAAAAATTACAAAAACATTGCACATTGTTATTATTCTAATTTCATTAAATTCAATATCATGTTTTGCTCAAGATAATATTACCTTAAATGATGCTCTTTTTGCTGCAAAAGAAAATAATTTATCTATTAAAACAGAAAAACAAAAAACAGCATATTTAATTGCTTTAAGTAAAGTAGGTCAAGAATATTACAATACAGAAATTGTAAGTGAATTGGGGCAGTTTAATAGTATTTTTATGGATACAAAAATTGGTATTTTACAAAAAATAAAATTTCCGACAGTTTATAAAAAACAAAAAAATGTTTTAAATGAACAAGCTAAAATTGGCAATTGGAATGAAGCGATATTACAAAAAGAAATCAATTCTAAAATTCAACAATTATTTTTTGAAATACTATTATTAAATAAAAAGAAGGAACTACTAGAAAAAAGCAATCAACTTTTTATAGAATTTCATAGAAAAGCTTTGCTGAGATATAGCAAAGGCGAAACAAATTTATTGGAAAAAATAAGCGCTGAATCGCAACAAGAACAAGTGAATATACAGCTTGAGAACTTAAAAATAGATATTGAAAACGCAATATTAAATTTTAATTTTTTAATAGGTTCTACGGAAAATAAAATCCCAATCAGCGATAATTTAATAATGAATTATGATATAGAAAATGAATTAAATAATGCAAATGAACATCCAAGTGTAAAAATAATTGAACAACAAAAAAACATTCATCAAGCTGAAATAGAATTTGAAAAAACAAAATTATTGCCAGAAATAACTGGTGGAATATATGAACAAAGTATGCGAATAAATTCTAATTCATTTTTCAGACCAATGTTGTTTTATACTCAATTAGGGATTTCAATTCCATTATTTAATAAATCAACAAAAAATAAAATTCGAGCAATGTATGAATTAAAAACCATTGATGACATGGAAATTAATTTGCAAAAAAAGAAAATAGAAAATGAATTTAAAGAAAAAAATAATAACCTTTTGAAATTAAAAAAATCATTAGAATATTATAATAATAAGGGTTTAAAAAATAGTGAAAAAATTATTTCGATAGCAGAAAAACAATATCTAAACGGTGAAATAAATTATTTACAATGGGCAATGCTTATCAATCAAAGTATTGAAATAGAAAATAATTATTTAAATACAATTAAAAACATAAACGACATTTCTATAGAAT
>JAGNRR010000148.1 GCA_017988595.1 Chitinophagaceae bacterium | reverse complement strand
GATTATGTATCTAAATCTTTTGCAATGGGCAATAAACGAATTGGTAGAAGTCATGGATGCCCAGCTTTGCCAAGAGCATTAAATGAACCCATAATCAATAAAATAAAAAATGGTCATTGTCTTTATATTTACCATCCTACTAAAACTTATTTTGCTAATTCACGTTGGATAAAAGATCCTTTGAAATATTTACCCAAAGAAGCAGAATTGTTAGATTTGAATCCAAAAATTGTAGCTTATAACGATAAAAAATTACAAGCCGAAGACAAGGAAAAGGATTTGAAAATAGATGCAGATGATGAAATTAATGAAAAAGATTTACCTAAAGAAGTGATTGAAACTGCTAAAGTTGAAAATGTTATAGTCGACAAGCCTGTTTTTGAAATGAGCGAAGCCCAGATGAAAAATTCGACGATTATAAAAATTAGCAAAGATGAGGTGGAAAAATTAAATGCTAATGGTATGACAATTTACAAAACTAAAGTTCCTGAGGCGCCAAAAACAAATACGAATATTAAATCTATTATCCAGATTTCAAATAATGGCTCTCAAGCAGATACATTAAAAATTAAATAATTATTTTTCTATATTTGGGAAATAATTCAGTTTAGTTGTTATCAATTTTTATTTTTATAATTTATTTTATTTTATTTTCATTTTTATTTTATAAATATAAATGTGAAATAAATACTGGATTAAGTATTCAATTTATAATACTTATTTTTTTTATAAAAACTACTGCATCTGCTTGTAATTTGTATTTACATAATAACGATATCATTAAAGCCGATTCTTGGAATTATTACTGGGAAGCAATTACAAATTGGAGATTGATGCAAATTTATCCTAAAGAAAAGTTGCAGGAGCTATTTTTTGATTGGGGACTTTTTTATAATCTAGATGCTATGTTTGGTTGGGATGGCGCATTGGCTTTTTCTGATTTAGGCACAAAGTTTATTATGAAATATATGCAGTTTTCCACATTTTTTACGTTGGGCACTTTTTACCCTGTTATTATTTTTTATAATGCCTTTTTTATTTTAGGACAATTAGCATTGCTTAAAACAGCTTTATTTTTTCAAGAACGAAAAAAGTATTGGTTTGTTTTTGTAATTTTCTTTGTTCCTTCAGTTTTATTTTGGGGTAGTGGCATTCATAAAGAAGGTTTTGCCCTTTCGGCAATTGGTTTTATTTCTTGGTATTCAGTATTGGTTTTTTATAAAAAAGAAAAAAAGTATTTATTTAGACTTATACTTTCATTTTTGCTTTTATTTGTTGTTCGCCATTACTTTTTCTTAGTATTAATAATACCATATTTATTTTGGGTTATTAGGCGGGAACGGAATTACAATTTAGCCTTATTTGTTTTATTGCCCGTAGTTTTATTTTCATCGGTTTTTATTTTCCATCTATTTTTTCCAGAAAATAGCCCTTTGAAAATTATTCAATATAGACAAGGGGAATTTCAAAAACTTAAAGGGAATTCAAATATCTTAACACCTGCATTTGAAAGTAAGGTGGATAAACTTATAGAAAATATTCCATTAGCATTAAATCATATTTTTTTAAGACCATATTTAAATGAAAGTGACCAATGGAAATATTTATTTGCCTCGATAGAAAATTTATTTGTTTTATTTTTAATGATATTGCTTTTGTTATTAGCAAAAAGAAAAAATATGAATAATGCATTCTTTTTATTTTTGCTCATATTTAGTCTTACAATTTGTTTATTTATTGGATTGACAATGACTAATCTTGGCGCTATTTTACGATATAAAAGTATTTTTATAAGTTTAATTTTAGTAGCATTAGTTGGCTTTGCCGAAATTCCTTTTTCTTTTCTTTATATTCAAAAAGAAAAAAAATAATTTTTATTTTGCTTTAAACAAGCCATATTTTAAAATGCAATAAATGGCTCTAAAACCATCTCTCCAGCCAATTTTTTTTCCTTCTTCATAGGTTCTGCCATAATATGAAATGCCTACTTCGTAAATTCTAATTTTGGGAATTCGAGCAAGTTTTGCAGTTATTTCGGGTTCAAATCCAAAGCGGTTTTCCTGTAATGAAATAGATTGAATAATTTCTCTTTTGAAAACCTTATAGCAGGTTTCCATATCTGTTAAATTTAAATTGGTAAAGGCATTTGACAAAAAAGTTAAAAATTTATTTCCCAAACTGTGCCAAAAAAACAATATACGATGTGGTTTTCCGCCTATAAATCGAGAGCCATAAACAACATCGGCATTACCATTCAAAAATGGTTTTAAAAGAATACTATATTCTTCTGGATCATATTCTAAGTCGGCATCTTGAATTATAACCCAATCGCCAGAGGCTTTAGAAATGCCTGTGTGCAAAGCAGCACCTTTTCCTTTATTTATTTCATGTTCATAAAATTGGATATTCAAATCCGAGTTGCTTTCACGATATTTAATTATTGAAACAGCAGTTTCATCGGTAGATTTATCATTTACGATAATCAATTCTTTTTCAATATTATTAGGTAAAACAACGGCTTTTACTTTATTTAATATTAAATGAATAGTGTTGGCTTCATTATAAACAGGAATGACGATGGATAATTTCATAAATTTAATCTACAAATATAAGCAAAGCATTTGTTTACTTTGTGAAAAAATAAAATACAATGGCAAAATTAGTAGAGGAATTTAATGATTATAGACAAAAAATGAACGAGCTTATTTTATCTAAACAAAATAAAACCATAGGTCGTTTTTTTAATTTAGACATGCATGCATATCAAGATGGTGCGTTGAATGTAAAAACAAAAGAACTTTTAGGTTTGATTGCTTCAATGGTTTTGCGCTGTGATGATTGTATTAAATACCATTTAGGAAAATGTGATGACGAAAATTGCACAACCGATGAGGTTTATGAGGTTTTTGCAATTGCAAATTTAGTAGGAGGGAGTATTGTTATTCCTCACACTCGTCGAGCAGCTGAATATTGGGAAGAATTGCAAAGTGGTAAATAATTGAAATTTTTTTTAATTTTTTAAAAATTTATAATTTTTGGAAATGGTTTTATTTTATTAGAGAAATTAATTGTCATTTTCTTTGTCAATATCATCTTGTTCTACATGTAAAATGTGTAGAACAAGATGAATAATTGGCGTAAAGAAAACTGCTGTAATACTTAAAAAAGCAACACCACTATATAAAGCATAAAATGATGAAAATAATTTTGCTTTTACTTTAGTCATTTCTGAAACAGGGCCCATTCCTGTCAAAATCATACTAGACATATGAAAACTATCAATCCATGAGATGTTGCCAAAATGATGATATCCTATGGTGCCAATTAATAATGAAAATAAAATTAAACCTAATGTAAAAATTATATAGCGACCTTGTCTGATAAAAAAACGTGGCAGCGTAACTACTTTTTGTTTGTGATGTTCTAATTTCATTCTTTGTTTAATTTTTTAATTAAATCTTCCAAATAGTCAGTTTGAACTTCTTGAATTTCTAAAAGTTTTTTATTTTGATGAACCAAAAGATGATCAATTTTTTCATTCAATAATTGTATTTCAAGCTCTGCTTTGAGATTGATTTTATAATCGTGTTCGCCTCGTTGACGGTCTTTTTGTTCTTGCCTGTTTTGGCTCATCATTATTATTGGAGCTTGAATTGCCGCCAAACAAGAAAGGATAAGGTTAAGTAATATAAAGGGAAAAGGGTCAAAGGGTTTTTGCGACAGAAACCAAATATTAATAATCATCCAGATAAGAATAAATGAAAAAAATGAAATAATGAATGTCCAACTGCCTCCAAATGCAGCTACTTTATCAGCAATTTTTTGCCCAAAAGTTGGTTCAGTTTCTATTTTGTTTTGAATGTTTTCTGAAAGTATAGAATTATTTTTTATAGCATTCATTACATCATTATCTATAATAGCTAATTCTCCTTTTTCTTGTGTGATTAATGAAGTCATGTATAGCCGACGGTATTGATTAAGTTCATCAATTGTGATATAATCTTGTTTGGCAATATCCGGAAAGTCGGTTTTGATTAAATTGAAAATACCTTCTCTGATATCCTGAACTTTTATATCTTCACCTTTTTTAATTTCCTTTTTACTTATAAAGCTTAATTTCATATTGATATACTTTTAAAATTATCGTCAACAATTTTGATTTTAGCTAATGTAATTTTTAATGTGTAACCAATTTCAATTCAAATATACTAAAAAAGCAACTAGTAATTATTGGATTTTGATTAGTTTATTACATCGTAGAATCCCAAATATATAAATAGTAGAACTAAGATTTAAAATGAAATATTATTCATAGTAAATAGATTTTTTGAAATCAAACTTCATGATTTATTTTTAACAAGTCTATTTTTTTTATAATTAATGATATCAGAACTATTATAGTTAAAATGGGTAAATAGGCTGTTATATTTATATGCGAAAATGTACTGGGTTTGTTTTCAAATAGAGGAACTGCAAGTTTGATAGGAGTGCCATTTAGTGAGGCTACATTTACAGAAATTATCACAGGCAATTTTACCAAGAATCTTAATATTGTTGGGAAAGCGTTGGATTAGAAGAATTTTTAATTATTTAAATTAAAATCAAATTCAATTTCTGGAAGTTTTGTACTGTCAATTTTTACTACGACAAAATTTATTTGATTGCTTTTTAATTTTTCTCTATCAAAACCTACACCTTGGTTATACTCTTTAGTTATAGTATTATTTATGTATTGATACAAAATTATACTAAGCGTAATAGGAGCCACAATTTCTCTTCCACCAATATTTAAAGTTTGTTCATTAGAAATTGAGTTTGAATCAACTTCAAAAAAAATTGGTTCTGCACCACATTTAATTTCAATTTGTTTTAAATAAAAAGAACTTTCATTTTTTACTATTATCTGATAATTTCCTTTTAATTTTCTACAACTTATGAAAGAAAATGCAATACAAATTAATATTATGATAGTTTTTATTTTTTTTCATATTGTTTATGATAATTTAAATTTACATATTCTATTAATACTATA
>JAGNRR010000147.1 GCA_017988595.1 Chitinophagaceae bacterium | reverse complement strand
ATGTAAATGATGCTGCGCCAGAAGCGCCAGGAATGCTATTGAAACATTATGCACCAAAGACAAAATTAATTTTAGTTGAAAATGTAGACGAACATATTTTATTGCATAAAGAGAAAAAAATTGCTTTGCTTTTGTTTAAAGATAAAATAAATTCATCATCAGTTTTTCATCAAGAAATATTATCCTCGAATGGAGATTTAAATGAAGCCGCTTCAAATTTATATGCTGCATTGCATCGTTTAGATAAATTAAACATAGATATCATCATTGCCGAAAAACTTCCTGAAATAGCATTAGGAAAAACAATAAATGATCGATTAAGCCGAGCTACTAAAAATTAAGCTTGTTCTCTTTTGTTTTTTTCCCTTAATTGGCTGTGAATAAACAACGAGCTAATTGATTTATTTTCAAACATATTAGAAATTGCTGTTCCAAAAAGTTCTGCTGTAGATAAAACTTTGATTTTTGAACATTCTTTTTTCAACGGAATAGTATCGCAAACAACTAATTCACTTAAAACAGAATTTTCAATATTTTCATAAGCATTACCGCTCAAAACTGGGTGTGTGCAAAAAGCTCTAACACTTTTTGCGCCTTTATCCATAAGCATTGCAGCGCTTTTTGTTAAAGTTCCTGCGGTATCACAAATGTCATCTATCAACACTACATTTTTGCCCGCTACATCTCCAATTACAGTCATTGAAGCTACTTCGTTTGCTCGTTTTCGTTGCTTATCGCAAATGACCATTTCTGCATTAAAATAACTAGCCACCTCTCTTACTCGATTGGTGCTGCCTACATCTGGGCTTGCAAAACACAAATCTTCAATTTTTAAATTTTCAATATAAGGTATAAAGATTGCTGAGCTGTCTAAATGATCTACAGGGATATCAAAAAATCCTTGAATTTGAGGAGCGTGTAAATCCATTGTCATGATTCTGTTTGCGCCCGATTTTGCAATCAAATTTGCAATTAATTTTGATGCAATACAAACTCTAGGTTTGTCTTTTCTATCCTGACGTGCAAATCCATAATATGGAATTACGGCAGTGATGTAGCCAGCCGAAGCTCGTCGAGCGCCATCTATCATCATTAAAAGTTCCAGCAAATTATCGCCAGGTGCATTAGTGCTTTGAACCAAAAAAACATAATTGCCTCTTATACTTTCTCTAAACTCAGGTTGAAATTCACCGTCGCTAAATTTTTGAACATGAATGTCGCCAATTTCTAAATTTGATTTTTCAGCAATTTTTTTTGTAAGTTCTTTGGTAGTGTTTCCAGGGAAAAGTTGAATTTTGATATCCATTTTATAACTTTTTAATAATAATGAAATTAAAAGTCAAAGATAGTTGTTAAGTTTGGCATAGTATATGCATCTTATTTCTTTGTGAATAACTTTAAAAAATGAAAAATAGTATTATTAAAATTGGCTTACTTTTTATAACAATATTTATGTTGCAAAACAGTGTTGCTCAAAAAAAGAATGGTGAAGAGTTGTCTTATGAAAATTTAATAAAACAATTGCAAAAACCATTACAATCCGATTCGTTTCATTTGATACGTTCACAGTTTTTAGACATGGAAAGATCGACAGAATATCCTATTTTAATAGATTTGAATGCAGGAAGGTGGTATCATTTTATTGTTGTAGGTGATCCAGAAATGAAAAAAATGGATGTTAAATTATTTCTTCGTTCTGTAGGAAATATTGTAACAGAAAAACTAAAACCAGAAGATAATGGACATGAATATTGGACACAGTTTTCTTTTGTGTGCCCAAAACAAGGACGATATATATTAATGCTCAACCAAAAAGGTCCTCGAAAAAAACTAAAAGGTCATCTTAGTTTTTATGCAAAAAGAGGAGTTCAAGGTGAAAGAGGTAAGTTTGGATTTTAGAAAGAAAAACAATTTAATTTTTATAAAAAAAGTCGGGAAGACAGGATTTGAACCTGCGACCACACGCCCCCCAGACGTGTACTCTACCGAGCTGAGCTACTTCCCGTTTTTTTTAAGAAAGGCAAATATAGAATAAATAAATTCTTTAAAGTTGGCTTAAAATATTTATTTTTTTAATAAATAAATTAAATCATAAAAAAATGTTATGTTTTTTAAACTTAAATTTGTAATATTACAATGCTAAACAAAACAACTTATAAGTAAATAAAATTAGAAATGAAGAAACTGTTACTTGTTTTACTTTTTCCGTTAGGCGTTTTTGCGCAAGAAAAACATCATGAAGTGGGCATTTTTGCTGGCACTTCAAGTTATTTTGGCGAATTGCAAGAACGATTAATTCCAAATGCTGGGTACAGAGCTGCAGGAGGATTAACTTATAAATATTTTTTACATCCAAGTCTTGGGTTGCGTTTTGGCGTAAATTACGCAAGCCTTTGGGGTGGAGATTCTGTTTCTGAATCGCAAGCCGTAAAGAATAGAAATCTTGATTTTGAAACCAATTTAGTAGAACTTTATTCTGGCATTGAAATTAATCTTTTGCCTGTAGAAAGAGACTATTATAAAGTTTCACCATTTATTTTTGCAGGAATTGGATTATTTTATTACAATCCTTACACTCAAGGTGTAGATAATAGTAAAATTTATTTAAGACCTTTGAGTACTGAAGGACAAGGATTAAAACAATATCCGAATAGAAAACCCTACAGTCTTGTAAACGTAGGATTCCCACTTGGAGGCGGTGTTAAGTTTTTTGTTGGGAAAGAAGTAATGATTAGTGCTGAAATGGGTTTTAGATATACGTTGACAGACTATTTGGATGACGTAAGTAAAACTTATGTAAATATGGATACGTTATTTAGATATAAAGGACAACAGTCTGTAAATTATGCTTATAAAAGAAAATATAAACCAGGTTGGGATGGAAATTATCCTGATGATCAATTTGTGAGAGGTGATAAAATGAAAACAGATTGGTATTGGTTTGGCGGAATTAACGTTGCTATTTATTTTGATTCATTTGGCAACATTTGGAAAAATAAAGCGCTTCGTTGTCCTAGAAGAGTATTCTCAAGTAAATAATAGAAAACTACAAATTAATTTGAATAAAAAAACACTGCAATTGCAGTGTTTTTTAATTTAATTCTTGAATTTTTAAAATGTATTTTTCCACATCATACTTTCAACGGGTTTGTTGGGTTGTCCACTATATTTTGCATTCTTTTTGGTGTTATAAGGAACTAAAATTTCGCCGTCAACAGGAAAATAGATTAGCTGTCCGATGGGCATTCCTGCATAAACTCGAACAGGTTGTTTTACTGAAATTTCTAATGTCCAATTGCCACAAAAACCCACATCGCCTTTTCCAGCAGTAGCATGAATATCAATTCCTAAACGACCAGTGCTTGATTTTCCTTCTAAAAAAGGAACATGCGCATGTGTTTCAGTATATTCTTCTGTTACGCCCAAATAAAATTTGCTAGGAAGTAATAAATAGCCTTCTTCTGGAATTTCAAAATGATGAATGGTGTTGTGCTTTTTTGCATCAAGCTCTTCATTTTCATACATAGCAAGGCTTTTGCCTAAATGAACATCGTAGGAATTTGAACCTAAATCGTTTCGATTATAGGGTTGAATAACGATAGTTTGTTTTTCAATTTCTTCTAAAATTCTTTGGTCGCTTAATATCATTTGGCGAAATTACAACTTAAAATTAATTTTTAATATTTGCATTAGGCTTTTGTAGAACAAAAGCAAAATGAGGAATATCATCTTCCAAATATTCTTCAGAAACAATTTCAAATCCAAGATTTAAATAAAATTGAGTTAGATATTTTTGACCACTTAATTTTATGGGTTCTTCAAATTTTTCATTGCATATTTCAATTGCTTTTTTCATCAATAAAATACCATAATTTTTTCTCCGAAAATCGCTATGACAAAGCACTCTGCCAATAGCACAATAATTTTGATACGAAACACCTTCTGGTAAAATTCTGCAATAGGCGACTAATTTTTCATTATCAAAACCACATAAATGAAACGATTTTTGATCTTTATCATCTAAATCTAAATAGTGACAATTTTGCTCGATGATAAAAATTTCATTTCTTAGTTTTAAAATTTCATATAATAAACCATTGTCAAGTTCATTGAAAGTTAATAATTTAAAATTTATCATTGTATAAAAATATTTTTTGTGAATAATGGAGCAAGAATTTCTTGCATCTTAACTACAGCTTTTTCGCCGTCTGTGCCAACATCAATACTAAATTCATTTACATAAAGTTCAATATGTTTTTGTATTATTTCGGGTTTCATTTCTTGAGCATTATCAAGAATAAAAGAAGAATAGGGAAGCCCTTTCTTCCAATTTTTTTGAATAGCATTTTTTATTAATTCATTGATACTATTTTTTAGTTCAATGTCAAAAGTTCTTTTAATAGCAATACCTCCTAACGGAATTGGAAGCTGTGTTTTTTCTTCCCAATGTGCACCTAAATCGATAATTTTTTTCAAGCCTTTGTCTTCAAATGTAAATCTATTTTCGTGTATAATTACTCCTGCATCAACTTCATTTGATAGCACCGCTTCTTCAATTTTATGAAAAGGATATTCGATGAAATTTTTTATTTCAGGAAATGCAAATTTTAATAAAAAAAACGCTGTTGTATTTAATCCTGGAATGGCAATTTTTTTTGAAAAAATTTCTGCTAATGCAAAACTATTTTTTGAAATCAGAATTGGTCCAACGCCTTTTCCTAAAGCACCTCCAGCTCTGAGTAATTCATAATTATTGGCGATATTAAAATAATTTGCGTAGCTTATTTTTACGATATCAAGTTCATTTTTCTGCGCCATTTTATTTAATGTTTCGACATCTTCAAAATACAATTCAAAGTCAACATCTGTTGGCGTATTTAAAACATGTTCAAAAATAAATGTGTCATTTGGGCAAGGACTAATACCAATTTTTATTTTCATTTATCTAAAGAATTTAAAAAATCTTGAACGGTTTGATGGAGATTTTTAAGAGCAAGTGAAATTTGCCAGTTTGCTTTATTGCGAATTTCGATATAATTCGATATGC
>JAGNRR010000146.1 GCA_017988595.1 Chitinophagaceae bacterium | reverse complement strand
TGTATAGATTCTTCAATCCACATAAATGAAAAATATTTTTGTTGTAATGGTTGCAATAATGTGTATTTATTATTGCATCAACACCAAATGGAAGATTATTATTGTTTGAATGAAGTGCCAGGAAAGAAAATTGAATTGCAACATTCAAATAAGTTTGATTTTTTGAATGATGAAGAAATTATTCAAAAAATAATTTCATTTAAAAATGAAAAAATAATTCAAGTCGAATTTTATTTGCCACAAATTCATTGCAGTTCATGTTTATGGCTTTTGGAACATTTGTATAAAATTAATGAAAATATAAACTCTTCTCAAGTAAATTTTTTAGATAAAAAGGTTAAAATACAATTTAATTATAACTTTATTTCTTTAAAAGAAGTAGCTGATTTATTAACTACAATAGGCTATGAACCTTATATTTCTATGCAAGATTATGAAGGAGAGGAGAAAAATGTTTCTTCAAGAAAAAATGTTGTAAAACTAGGTATAGTTGGCTTTTGTTTTGCAAATATTATGCTGATCAGTTTTCCCGAATATTTGGGAATGGAATTTTTAGAATTTCCAAAACTTACAGTTTTTTTTAGATATACATCACTTTTGCTTTCATTACCCGTGTTGGCTTATGGTGCAAAAGAATTTTTTGTAAATGCAATAAAAAGTTTGAAGCAAAAAGTTTTAAATATAGATGCGCCAATAGCATTGGCAATTTTAATTACATTTTTGAGAAGTGTAATTGAAATTTTTTCAAATACAGGAAGCGGCTATTTAGACAGCATGAGTGGTATTATTTTTTTTATGCTCATCGGAAGAACGATACAATCTCGAACATTTAAAAATTTAAAATTTAATAGAGATTTTAAATCTTATTTTCCAATTGCAGTTCACGTAGTAAAAAATGGAATTGAAATTTCGAAAAAAATTCAAGAAGTAGAAGTGAAAGATGTTATAAAATTATATCATCAAGAAATAATTCCTGTGGATGGTATTTTAATTTCAAGGAAAACTCAAATAGATTATAGCTTTGTAACAGGTGAAAGTGAAATAAGTGAACTAAATGTTGGTGATTTGGTTTTTGCAGGTGGAAAAATAATGAGTTCAAATGTTGAAATTCAAACAATAAAATCTTTTAAGCAAAATACGTTTACAAACCTTTGGAATAATGAAGTGTTTTCGAAAGATAAAAACGATCAAATAGATTTTGTAGAAAAAGTAAGTAAATATTTTTCTATGATTTTATTGATACTTGCTTTTTCGGGTTTTTTATTTTGGCAAATAAGTGGTGAACAGATGTTGTCATGGCAAGTATTAACAGCAGTATTAATTATTGCTTGTCCATGTACATTGTTATTGGCTACATCTTATACATATGGTTTTTTAATTGAACGATTTTCGAACATGGGTTTTTATGTAAAAAATGCATCAGTATTATCAAAACTAACAAATATTAACCATATAGTATTTGATAAAACAGGTACATTGACGAATTCGGTTTCACCAGACATTATTCTTCATGAATTAAAAAAAGTGTCATCCGAAAATTTTGATTTATTGCTTTCAGTAATGCAAAATTCATCGCATCCATTAAGTAAAATGATTGTAAATAATTATAAAAATTATAAAAAGATAAAAGTTGAAAATTATAAAGAAACATCGGGAATGGGAATAGAAGCTTGGTTTGATGATAAGTATATTAAAATAGGAAAACAAGAATTTGTATTGAAATCTAATCATATTGAAAGTAAACACACAACAGTTTTTTTTAAAATAGATCAAGAAGTAGAAGGTTTTTTTGAGATTAAAATGGAACTGAAATCAAATGTTGTTAATCTTTTAGAAAAATTAAATTCATTCAAATTAAGTTTATTAAGTGGAGATAATGCGGCTTCAGAACATCAAATGAAAAGCATTTTTCCTGTTGGGTCAAAATTATATTACAATCAATCGCCAAGTGATAAACTTGAAGTGATAAATGATTTGAAAAAAAATAATGATACTATCTTAATGATTGGAGATGGAATAAATGATGCAGGTGCAATTAAGCAAAGTGATGTTGGTATTTCTATTGTTTCTAATCAGTTTTCTTTTTCGCCAGCTTCTGATGCAATATTGGATGAAAATTCTATCCAACATTTAAATGAAATTATATATATTACTAAACAAGTAAAAAGATTTATAATATCGTTATTTGTGTATTCATTATTTTATAACATCATTGGAATTTCAATTTCATTAAGTGGAAATCTAAAACCAGTTTATGCAGCAATATTAATGCCAATATCCTCTATAAGTGTTATAATGATTGCATTTTTTGGTGTAAAATATTTCTTTAATAAAAATTTAAACAACATAAAAATATAATATGATAAAAATCATATTAGTACTTGACACATCACATTTTAAATCGCTTAAATAAAATATAGTTTTGTATTGTTAATTAAAATTAGCTAAATGAATATCATAATATTTCTATTAATTGTAAGTCTAAGTGTAGCATTATTTTTTTTATTAGCTTACATATGGAGTGTTAAATCAGGGCAATTTGATGATGATTATTCACCTTCACAACGAATTTTTTTTGACGAAAAAAAAACTATCAATTTAAAAAAATAAAAATCCTTTTTTATGCAATTAGAACAATTCTATTATGACAACAAAATTGTAAAACAATTTGGTATTGCCACATTATTCTGGGGGGTAATCGGAATGCTTGTTGGTGTAACAATAGCATTTCAATTAGTTTATCCATCTTTAAACTTTGGAATTCCATATACCACCTTTGGAAGATTGCGACCTTTACATACGAATGCCGTAATTTTTGCATTTGTAGGTAATGCTATGTTTGGTGGTGCATATTATATACTTCAACGGGTATTAAAAGCAAGATTATTTAATGACACTTTAAGTAAAATTCATTTTTGGGGCTGGCAATTAATTATCACATTAGGAGCAGCTAGTTTGATTTTAGGCTTTACTTCAAGTAAGGAATATGCTGAATTAGAATGGCCTTTGGATATATTAATAGCATTAATATGGGTAGTATTTGGAATTAATATGTTTGGGACTATTCTAAAAAGAAGAGAAAGACATTTGTATGTTGCAATTTGGTTTTTTATTGCAACGTTTGTTACAGTTGCATTGTTGCACATAGTAAATTCCTTTGAGATGCCAGTTTCTTGGACAAAAAGTTACAGTCTTTATGCGGGAGTTCAAGATGCTTTGGTTCAATGGTGGTATGGGCATAATGCAGTTGCATTTTTCCTAACAACTCCATTTTTAGGATTAATGTATTATTTTGTTCCCAAAGCAGCAAATAGACCAGTATATTCTTATCGTTGGAGTATAATACATTTTTGGGCATTAATATTTATATATATATGGGCAGGACCGCATCATTTATTATATACAGCTTTGCCAGAATGGGCGCAAGCTTTGGGAACAGTATTCAGTATAATGTTAGTTTTGCCAAGTTGGGGTGGTATGTTAAATGGACTTTATACATTAAGAGGAGCATGGGATAAAGTTAGAGAAGATCCTATTTTGAAAATGTTTGTAGTAGCATTAACATGTTATGGAATGTCAACTTTTGAAGGACCAATGTTATCATTGAAATCTGTAAATGCTATAAGTCACTATACCGATTGGACAGTTGCCCATGTGCATATTGGAGCATTGGGATGGAATGGTTTTTTAATTTTTGGTATGCTGTATTATTTAATACCAAGAATGTGGAATACAACTTTGTATAGCCAAAAACTTGCAAATCAGCACTTTTTGTTAGGAACAGTTGGTATCTTATTATATGCTATACCTATGTATTGGGCTGGGTTTTCTCAGAGTATAATGTGGAAACAATTTACAGAAAGTGGTCAATTGCAATTTCAATTTATGGAAACAGTTACACATTTAGCTCCAATGTATTTGTTGCGTGCAATAGGTGGAACACTTTATTGGATTGGTGCTTTCTTAGCAATATATAATATTAGAAAAACAATGAAACAAGGTAGTTTTATTGCTAATGAAGCAGCAGAAGCCATGCCATTGGCAATGCAAGAAATGCCTGCAGGCAAAATGCATTGGCATTCTATTATAGAAAGAAAACCAATTAGATTATTGATTTTTAGTTTAATAGTAATTTCAATTGGAGGTGCTATCGAAATTATTCCAACATTTGTAATAAATGAAAATGTGCCAACAATCGAAGCTGTAAAACCATACACTCCTTTAGAAGTTGAAGGAAGAGATATTTATATTAGAGAAGGTTGTAATACTTGTCATTCGCAAATGATACGTCCATTTAGACATGAAGAAGCTCGTTATGGTGAATATTCTAAAGCAGGAGAATTTGTTTATGATTACCCTCATTTGTGGGGAAGTAAAAGAACAGGTCCAGACTTGCATCGTATAGGAAAAAAATATCCAAATTCATGGCATTATAATCATATGAGATACCCAATTGATATGACTCCAAATAGTATAATGCCAGAATATCCTTGGTTATTAGAAGATGATATCGATATAGATTTAATTCCTGCAAAAATAAGAGCATTAACTAAAATTGGTGTGCCTTATGAAAATGATTACGATAAAATTGCAATTGATGATTTGAATAAGCAAGCTGCAGAAATAACAGCAAATCTTAAAACTGAAAAAATTGATGCAGATCCTAAAAAAGAAATCATTGCTTTAATAGCTTATTTGCAGCGTCTGGGCACTGATATTAAAGTAACTGAAAAAAAATAATTTTTTAAAATAGAAATATGAAATATAAATATTTAGTAGAAAAAATGAGTGATGTTCAAATGTATCCACTTATTTCATTAGTCTTGTTTACATGCGTGTTTGCTATAGTTATACTTTACGCTTTTACAGCAGATAAAAATAAGATGAAAAAAAATGCTGAAATCCCTTTAAATTAAATTAAAAAAATTTTATGAAAAAATATCAAATTATATCAAAATTTTTCTTGTTTTTATCTTTTATATTAATGACAAATTATGAAATATTTGCCCAAGAAACTGCTCCGGTAAATACACCATCAGGCTTTTCGTCTTTAGATATGTTATATAG
>JAGNRR010000015.1 GCA_017988595.1 Chitinophagaceae bacterium | reverse complement strand
TTCTACCTTTAATTTCTTGAAAACACCACAGGAAATATTAAAAAAATATTGGGGCTTCGATGTTTTTCGTCCTTTGCAGGAAGAAATTATTCATCGTGTGCTGGAAAAAAAAGATGCTTTGGCATTATTGCCCACAGGCGGAGGAAAATCACTTTGTTATCAAATTCCTGCATTAATGCAAGAAGGCCTTTGTGTGGTTATTTCTCCTTTGATTGCATTGATGAAAGATCAAGTAGCACATTTGACCGAAAAAAATATTTCGGCAAAAGCTATTTATGGTTCAATGTCAAAAACAGAAATGCGAGATGTTTTTGAAAAATGTTATAATGGAGAAATAAAATTTTTATTCATTTCTCCTGAACGTTTACAATCAGAAATTTTTTTGGAAGAACTTGATGATTGGAACATTTGTCTATTTGCTATCGACGAAGCACATTGTGTGTCGCAATGGGGTTTTGATTTTCGTCCCTCTTATTTGCAACTTTCTGTTTTAAGAAAAATAAAACCCAATGTGCCCATTTTAGCACTAACGGCCACTGCTACAAAAAATGTTCAAAAAGATATAGAAGAAAAACTTTTGCTTCAATCACTACAAAAATTTATTGCATCTTTTTCTCGCCCAAATCTTTCTTTTTCTGTTTTTGAGGTGGAGAATAAATTGATAAAAGTACTTGACATTGTAAAAAAAGTAGCTGGCACAAAACTAATTTATTGCAGAAGTAGAAAAGCGTGTGTGGAAATTTCGCAGTGGCTAAAACAACACCAAGTGAACGCCGATTTTTATCATGCAGGTATAGAAGCAGAACTTAGAAATGATGTTCAAGAAAAATGGATTGCACATAAAATTGATATTTTAGTTTGCACCAATGCTTTTGGAATGGGTATAGACAAAGCCGATGTTCGATTGGTAATTCATTATGATTTACCTTCATCGTTAGAAGCCTATTATCAAGAAGCCGGAAGGGCGGGGCGTGATGGAAAAAAATCCTATGCTACCGTTTTATTTCAAAAAACTGAATTAGAAAATTTGCAAAGCTTAATTGATTCAAAATTTCCTCCTATTGAAACAATAAAGAAAATTTATGGACTGCTGGGACTTTATCTTGAAATTCCTTTTGGTGAAGGCGAGGGCTGTTTTTTTGACATCGACTTAACTGCTTTTTCTGCTCATTTCAATTTAAATTTTAACGAAGTAAAAAACTGTTTACATCTTTTAAAACAACAGCAACTTATTTCATACAACGATGCTTTTCTTCAAGATTCAAAAATTGAACTTTTAGCAAATGAAGAACAACTTTTATTTGTAGAAAATAATTTTATCGAAGCTTCAATTGTTTTAAAATCCTTACTTAGATTATATAGTGGCTTGTGGAATTTTGCTCAGCCTATTCAAGAACAAAAAATTGCACAAATTTGTCAATTTGATATTAAAACAGTAAAAAAAGAATTGCAACATCTGCACGAGATGAATTTCTTGGTTTATCAAGCACAAAAAGAAAATGAACAATTGTTTTTTATTCAAGACAGAAAACGAAACAATGAATTGATGCTCGATGAAAATTTTATTCTTTGGCTAAAAACCAGGGCTGTAGAACAACAACAATCCGTTTTAGATTATGTTTTTGATAATTCAAAATGCAGGATGGAAAAAATATGTCATTATTTTGAGGAAGAAAAAACTAGTCCGTGTGGTATTTGTGATATTTGTTTGCAAAACAAAAAAAAGAATATATCGACATCGGAAATCGAAAATAATATTGAACTCCAATTAAAAAATAAAAACAGCACCATTGAAGAACTTATTTCTTCTCTTAATTCCTCAAACAAAGAATTGTATTTAAAAATTATTCGAGGAATGATAGACCAAAATAAAATAAAAATAAATAGCTTTGGGGAGTTGGAATGGAGAAGAAAATAAATATGAAAAAAATAAAATTTGCAGTTTTGGGTTATGGAAATATTGGCAAGCGTCATGTGCACCATATTTTACAACATCCATTTGCAGAGTTGATTGCGGTGGCTTCGTTGGAAAAAAAACCCGATGAATTAAACTGTAATTATTATCAAATCTTAGAGGATTTGTTGGCTAATGAAAAAGACATCGATGTAATCAATGTATGCACGCCAAATTTTTTACATGCCGAACATTGTATAAAAATATTGAATCAAAAAATACATGCCGTTTGCGAAAAACCAATGGCGCTTTCTATTCAAGAATGCAATGCCATGATAGCGGCAGCAAACGAAAATAAAAAAACAATTTTTGTAGTAAAACAAAACCGATATAACCCTCCTGTACAGCAAGTAAAAAAATTGTTGGATGAACATATTTTAGGTAAAATTTTTTTGGTAAACATCAATTGTTTTTGGAATAGAAATGATTTTTATTATAACGATAGCGATTGGCGAGGAAAAAAAATAAATGATGGCGGATGTTTGTTTACACAATTTTCTCATTTTGTAGATATTCAATATTATCTCTTTGGGAAAATAAAAAACAGTTTAGGGAAAATAAAAAACTTTCAACATCCCAATATAGAAATAGAAGACAGCGGAAGTTTTGTAATGGAAAATGAATGTGGTGCTATCATAAATTTTAATTTTAGCACATGCAGTTATGAAAAAAACATGGAAGGTGCTATTACAATTTTGGCAGAAAATGGTACGGTGAAAATTGGCGGACAATATTTAAATACCATCGAATATCAACACATTAAAAACGTTTCTTTGCCCGAAATAAATATTAGTGCAAAAGCAAACGATTATGGTTTGTATCAAGGCAGCATGAGCAATCATGATAAAATGATAGATAATGTTGTACAGCATTTAAACGGAAACGAAAAAGTGATGACAAATGCATATGAAGGAAAAGATGTGGTGGAAATTATTGAAATGATGTATACCTCAACAATCTAAATATGAATATAACAAAAGTAAAAATTGATATTTTTGTAGCGATATTTTTACTGTGGAGTTTTTTTACTTTAGTTTCATATGTATATTTTTTTGCAAGAGGTTTTAGTGGTCATCCCGAATTTCAATGGTATGATTATTTAATGTTTATTCCTTTTCCAATAATTACAGCTGGCTTCTTTTTAAAACTTTCTTTGTTGTTTAATACTACAATTCTAGTATTACTAAATAACGTTGTTTTTAGTATTCTTGCAGTTCGTCTTTTTAGTAACAAAATTCAACAATTAAAAAAATACAAACCATATCTTTTTACAGCGTTTGTTATAATTTTTATTTTAATTACTATGCTTTTAAGTACACCACTTTTTTTATAAAATAAATTTTAACATTTAAACTACTAATTATACTAAAAATAGAATTTACATTTGAATTTAAAATATTAAAATAAAATGAAAAAAGTTTTACTACTTGCCTTAACCCTTTCGTTGGGAAACACTTTATTGACAGCACAAGATTTATCTAATTGCAAAAATGTTTGCAAAAAAGAAAGAGTTATTCAAGAAGGTGCTTTTTTAGGAATTCGAATTATTACAAATGCCAATAACCAATTTGCAAAAGTTTTAGAAGTTGTTCCAAATACTGCAGCATCAAAAAATAATTTTGCAATAGGAGATGTTATAACCAAAGTTGATGGAATATCTATTGCCAATCACGAACACTTAACTCAATTAATAAAAGCACATCAACCAAATGATGTTTTAAAAATTACTTATTTACACAACAATAAAAGCTTGACTAAAAAAGTGGCTTTAGGTGCATTGCGCTCAAGAGTAGTAATTGAAACGGTTTGTTGTGATGATGAAACAACAGCTTCTAAAGAAACGGTTTCAATATCAACTAAAGATGAAAATAATATATCGTTTTCTTTATATCCAAATCCTGCTGTAAACACATTACAAATTTCTTCGGATGCAAGTATTACTGGCGAAACAAAAATTTTGATTTTAGATTTATTGGGCAATGAAATTATGTCTACATCTGTAAACAACAATGGTGTTATGAATCATAAAATGAATATTGAAAATTTAGCAAGCAATAGCTACTTAATAAAAATTGAACACAACAATGTTATTTCTACTAAAAAACTAGTTGTTGCAAAATAAAATTTAAATACTAAAACATAAAAAAACACGAAACATTTTGTTTCGTGTTTTTTTTGTTTTGGTTAGGAAAAATTAATTAGTTCTGATATCAAAAAATTCTCCGTTTGTAATGTTTAGAACATCACCCCCATCATTTACCAACTTTGCAGAGAATGTGCCATTGATTGTTTTAAACCCTGTATTTGTTTTAATTTTTGTAATGTTTATTGTCGTTGATTGTGCTGTGTTGTTTTCCAACATGCCATAAGAAGGTGCAAAATTATCATTTATCCAATATGCAGTACTAGAATTGTTTGTTGTTGTTCTATTAAAAGTAAATGGATTATTAATCACATACGCACTTGCTTGATTATATCCAATTAATAACGTTCGAGTAGAAGAACCCGTTTTATTGTTGGAATAATAAATTGAAAGTTGATTATTTGCTGTATCTATTGTAGAACCATATACAGAAGTTGGCGAAGTTTTAATTTCTACAAAAACACCATTTGCCAAAAATCGTACAAAAGACGAATCGTAGGTGGCGGCAGGAATTCCGTTATTATTATTGTTGTTGTTATCGTCTACAACAACTGTTTTTTTCTTACAAGCAAACAAACTTGTTGCAATAAAAAGGGCAATGATTAAATTGTTTTTCATGGTTTTTTGTTTTTAGTTGGTTTATTAAATTATTATTTATCTATTATTTATTGAGTTTCTAATTTGTTCTCTTAGCTCATTCATAGCAGGCGAATCGCTTCGTGAATTATCGATAATATTGCCATCTCTATCTGTATTGCAATTCGTATTCATTTCACCCATTCTTCTAAAATACAATTTGCTTTTTTCTAAATGTGCTTGTGCTGGATTTGATGCATAGCGATTATCCAAATTGCTTAATTCGTTTTCTAAAAATATAAGTTTGTCTCTAGCTACATTTAAACATTCTATTTTATTTGAATAATTATTTTGCAATCTTGGGCTTTGGTTGCCGCTGTTTTGGTTTCTATAAATTTGATCATAAAGTCGGCAAATTTTTAATTCTATTTCTAATTTTGTTTTAGTTGTCATATCTTTCGGATCTGCCGCATCGAGTAACATTTTTTTAGTCGCATTGTTGGTATTAATATCAACAACAGGATTTCTTTTGTTATAATCATTTGATCTTTTAGATTTTTCTAGTACGATTTTATCAAAATTTATTAATGCTTGTTGCTCTTCTACACATGCCGAATTGTTTATATTTCTTTCTTTGTAGCTTATGTTATTTTCTTTTTTTTCAATGATTTCATCTTCTATTTCTGCCGATTCTTCTATTACATTTACACTAAAATCGCTTGGTCGAAAACATTCGTTTACATTTTCTATATTATCAACTCTTACATAAACATCATCATATTCTACCGCCAATGCTTTATATTCTTTATTGTCGGCAGACTTGTAAATTCCTAAACCAAATACGCCTAAGTATCTTCTAATATTAATATTTCTTGGCAATATTGTAGCATGTAAATAAATTTTACTATTAGATATACCTGTGTTTTCATAAGCCCTTACTCCTAAATTAAGATTGGTAAGGGTTAATGCATATCCAGGTGCGCTTGGGTTTACTTTATTCAAAGTCGGTTGGCTTCTGTCGACATTAGTGCCCAAAAAAGGCATAAATGTTTTTCTTCCTTTATCGTCAATTTGATATAAAAACGCTTCGCCTTGTTGGGAAATTATTGCAACTTTATAACCGTTATGATAATTGTTCAACCCATTTCTACACTCTTCATCAGAAAAAATTTGAGCTACATATCCAGTTGAGGTGCTTATATAAAAACAACCAATTGATTCTCGATTTCGTATATTGGCATAATAAACATATTTTTTGTCAAAACAAATTGTTGATTGTGCTTGGGCATTTAAATCGCAAAAAAGAATGCTTAAAAAACTTATTATAAATATTAACTTTTTCATTTTGTTTAATTAATTTTTATAAATTCTACTCTACGGTTTTGTGCTTTTCCATCTTCTGAATTATTATTGGAAATCGGTTCTGAGTCTCCTTTTCCTTCATTTACTAATTTACTTGGATTAATTCCTTTTTTTACCAAAGCCATTTTCACTGCATTTGCTCTTTTAGAACTTAACGATAAATTTTTATTTTTATCGCCCACATTATCTGTGTGTCCAACTATTTTTAATTTTAATTCTGGCGCTTCGTTCATTGCAGCCACTAATTGATTTATAATATCGTTGCTTGAATTCTCGATAACATCACTTCCTGTGGCAAACAAAATTGCATTGGTGCTAAAACTTCCTTTTTCCAATAAATCTTTTAATACTTGACTGCGCTCATCATTTCCTGCTTCGGCGATTACTACATTTGAAATATAAAAATAATTTAATTTTGTATCAGCGTTTCCATGTACAGAAGGCTGAAAATAAATTGATTTTCTAAGTGTAGCATCAAAAGCACTTGGCATATCCACTTTTTTTTGTCCATCTACATACATTCTTATTCGTTTTCCATTAACTGCAAAGGCTACTTTTATCATTTTATTTAAAGGCACATCGTATGCTACTTTTGTAAAACTTACACCTGGTGTAAAACCTTGTCTGCCATAATAAATTCCTTTTGCATAATTATTATCATAGGATTGAAAAGAAAAATGAACTGCGTTTTTATCGGTAAGCAAGTTGCTGATGTCTTTAGGTTTTGGTCCAAAACCAACAGAAGCCATTCTTATTGGCACATCGTTTGGAATAATCAAATCATATTCTATTGTAAAATTTTCGGGCAAGGCTTTTGTCAATTCAGGGTTGACAATTGATTTTGCTGGTATTTTCAAAAATTTATTTTCATGTCCTTTTAGCTTTTTTACTTCTCCACTAAGTGTGCTATTCCATTTTGCAGGAAAATCTCCAGTAGCATCTTTTTCAAAATTGTCCGAAAAAATTATTCGACTACCTCGTTTAAAATTTATTTCATTTTCCCCTTCTTCATCAATTTCTTCTAGGCTATTTGATTTTTTTAAGTCGCTTGTTTTTTCTTCTTTGTTGTTTTTATTTCCTTTTTTAACATCGCTAATTTCTTTATCCGTTTCTTTGTCTATTGTATTAATAGTTTTGTCAATATGTCTATTTACTTTTCGTTCAATAGCATTATCTATTTTTCGCTCTAGTTTTTTGTCAAAATTTTTAAAGGTTTGAGCATTTGATTTTATTGCTAATGAAGAAATTATTAGCATTAAAAAAATAATTATTTTGGTTGGCATTTTCATAATTATAAATTTTATTTTATAATACAAAGATGTTACTTGTTGGCTGTACAATATTTAGGGTTTTCCCTAATTTTTATTAAGCAATCCTAATAAAATTGTTTTCTTTACCATTCCTGCTAAATTGTGTGCATCTAATTTTAGCATAATGTTATTTCTATAATTCTCAATAGTTTTAACAGATAAAAAAAGTTCGGCAGCGATTTGCTTCGTTGTTTTTTCATCAAGTATTAATTGCAAAATTATTTTTTCTCTGTTTGATAATACAATATGTTGCTTTTCTCTTTCGTCGGCTTTTTTTTCAAAATCACTATATGTTAGTTTTGTTTTTGAACTAATATACATTTTTTCAAAATCGTGTTTTCGAAGCCAGTTTTTCATTTCATCAATGGAATCTGTTTTTAAAAAAAAGGCATCAAATCCTGAGTTGATTGTAGTTTGAATAGTTTCTTTATCATCAAAACTTGTAAAAGCAGCTAATAAAATATTGGGATAATTTTCTTTAAGTTCTACAGCAATTTCTCGTCCATCATAAGCCCCAAAATGTATGTCAAGAAAAATAATGTCAATTTTACTTTTTGAAAGAATATTAAGTAATTCATTTTTATTTTTTGCAATAGACACTTGTTTTATTTCTTCGACATCAAGTAGCTGCAATTTTAATCCCTCAAGAATTAATTCATGATCATCTGCAATTAAAATATTAAACTTAGAATTTAATGTCATAAATTTTGATTTTTGTTCCTTGAACAGGCAATTTTTCAATCTGTAGTTTAGCCTGCAAACTCTCAACTCGTTCTTTTATGCTTGTTAAACCAAGTTCTATTTCTATTTCTTGAATTCCTTTTCCATCATCTTCTATAATAATTTCTAAACAATTATTTTCTTTTATCAAATTTACAAAAATTGTTTTACAAGCAGCATGTTTTATTGCGTTGTTTATCATTTCTTGAATAAGCCGATAAAGTATTTGATTTTTTTGTGGATCAAAATTTATTTCTAAATTATTTGAATGAAATGAAATATCGATTTCATCTGTCGAAAGTTTTTGACAAAGTTGTTCTACAACAAAATTAAAATTATATTTTTCAAATTCAATAGGGCGTAAGTTATAAGCTATTCGTCTGCTGTCATCATGAAGTTTATTGAGATGAGGTATGGCATCTTGATTGTTTTTCACTTTCATAATTATTGCCGAAATCATTCCTGCAATGCCATCATGAATTTCAAATGAAATTCTTTTCCGTTCTTTTTCTTCACCTACAAGAAAGGCATTGTTTATATCATTTTTTAATTCTAATTCTTTTCGTTTTTGTTTTTCATTGTTTAATTTTTGCTTATAATAAAATAAAAACAGGATGGTTATTAATCCTATAAGTAATAATAAAATAAAATTTAATCGTTGCGAAGAAATTGTTTTTTGTTTTTTAATTTCTAATTGTTGATTCAATATTTTATTTCTTTTTTGAACGTCTTCATATTTTATAAGCAGTTCATTAATATTTTTTTGATTTTCAATTCCCGCTACTGAATCATAAAGATTATAAGATTCGTTTAAATAAAAATATCCTTTTGTAAAATTATTTTGATTTGCATAAGCTCTTCCTACAATTCTCTTGGTAGTATGTAGTACATCATTATTATTTGTAAGTTTTGCAAGTTCAAAAATTTGTTTGCTTTTATTTATTATTTTTAAATAATTTTTTCTTTCTTCATCAATACTCAAAATACCAATTTGGCTCATTAATTCAAAATGTGCAATGCCCGTTTTTTTGCTCAATGATATGCAATTGTAATAATAATACATTGCACTGTCAAAATTTTTCAATGTTTTATAAATTTCGGCATAGCCTATAAATATTGCCATTTTGCCGATTACATTATTAGAAGAGTCTACAACAATTTCTGCTTTTCTTTCTATTTTCAACGCTTCGAAAGGTTTGTTTATTTTTACTAATGACAAGGCATAGGTTGTCATAATATTTGCCTTGAATGATATATCATTAACTCCTGGTAAAAAATCATACCCTTTTTTTGCATAAAGATTTGCCGAAGTATAATCTTTTAAACTAAAAAAATTATTGGCAATATTATTATATACACCGCCAATCGAATTGGAATCTAATGTCAATAAAAATAATTGTTCTGCTTTTAAATAATTTTCAATTGAACTATATATTTTCTTTTGATAGCCTTCAATATTTCCGTTTAGGTTGTAAAATTTTCCTTTATAGTTTAATTCTTTTTCTGAATAATCAAGGAGAATGCCTTTTTGGGCAATTGCTTTTGCAGAGTCAAAATTTCCTGCGTATAAATAATTTTTTCCTAAATTAATTAAATATGTTGCTTTTACAGGTAGCACTTTATTCGTTTCATACACATTTTTGGCTTCGTTTAAATAAAACAATGATGAGTCTTTGTTTGTTTTTGCTTTAAGAAATAAGGAATCAATTTGAGTTACAGATTGGACAATATCATTGGGTATAAAATTGTCTTTATTCTTTTTGTTTTTACAGGACAACATCACAACAAGAAATAAACCTAAATAAAATTTTGAAGTACTTGTTTTTTTCATTTAGGATATAGTTTTTTAAAGTTTTACAATTTCATTTTTTATAATATAAATTGCTAATCCTATGCGCGATTTTATATCTAATTTATTAAAAAGATTATCTCTATAACCATCAACTGTTTTAGGACTAACGTTCATTTTTTCGGCAATTTCTTTATATGTCAAGTCAGTACAAATGTATTGCATCAGTTCCATTTCTCTATCTGTAAATAGAATTGGACTGTTGTTTTCTTTTGTTTTAAAATTATTTACAATTAGATTAGTTACTTTGTCTGAATAATAAAATCCTTTTGTCTTTACACTTTTAAGGGCAATGATGAGTTCATCTTCGGTCATAATTTTTGAAATGAATCCGCATGCACCGCTTCTCATCATTTTTATAATTGAAATTTCATCATCGTTCATCGAAAGCGCTAAAACTTTAATTCCTGGATATTCTCTTGACAATATTTCCATAGTTTCAAAACCGTTCATTACAGGCATATTGATATCCAATAAAATAATATGAGGTAATTCATTCATTATATTCAACTTATCCATCAATTCTTTGCCGTTTTTTAATTGATATGCTACATCAAACTCTTCTATACCATTTATTAAATCAGCAAGAGCATTTGAAACTAATGTGTGATCATCTACAATAATTATTTTTGTTTTCTTATCCATAATGACTTTTAATTATTTTTGATTGTAAAATTTAATACCGTGCCTTTGTTTTTTTCTGAAAGATAATGATATTCATCGCACTCTAATACTTTTAAACGATTTTGAATATTAATAATTCCTGCACCTTGATGATTTTCACCAATATCAAATCCTATGCCGTAATCTTTTAATTGAATTGAAATTTTATTACTTTGATATATAATTTTAACATCTATCTTTTCAGATTTACTGTATTTAAATGTGTTATTTAAAAATTCTTGAATAATTCTAAACATAATTATTTCTGTTTCTTTTTTGAAAACAATTTTATTCCCTTCGATATTAAAATTGATTGAAACGTTATTAATTTTATCAAGCCTTTTTATTTCAATTTTTAATTCTTCTAAAAAATCAAAACCTGTTTTGTTGCTTTTATCTAATGATTTTGAAAGATTTTTTACTTCATACACAATTTTATTGAGCAGCTCATCCAATTGATTTACTTTTTCTGAATCTTGGTGTTTTTTTATATTTTGTAAACTATAAATTTTGGCAACAGTTAATAATTGACCAATATTATCATGCAATTCTCGTCCTACATGATTTAAAGTTTGATTGTGAATTTCGACTTGTGATGTTGCAATTTCGTTTAAATATTTTATTTGTAGTTGTTGTTTTTCGGCAATAAATTTTTGTTTTGTTTTAAAAAAATAAAAAATAAAAAATACAATTCCAGCACTTAAAATTATAAAAGTGATGCTGGTAACAGTTATCAATAATCCTATTTCTTTTTCAACCATAGTGCAGCAGGAATATAACTTAGGTAATAAACAATTGAGAATACATATTTAATTCTCATTGGGATATAAAAATTTTTAATGTTCATTTTGTTCAAGGCAATATAATTAATTAAAGACATGTAAGAAATCTCTACCGCTAAAAAAATAAATAAAAAAGCAAGTATAATGTTCCAAAAGTTATCTAAAAATCCCTCTTGAACTATATTGTCAATCTTTTCTATAAAGTAAAATATTATTAACCCCATTGTGGCTATAGCTCCAATACTATAAGTTGTTGTAATATATAGTTCATAAAAGGGTTCCCTGTTTTTTAAAATTGTAAATGGCAACAATAATAAAATTGAAATTATAATTAAAATTGTTTTTTTAATTTTTTTATTTTCGATTAATTGATATAAAATAATTTGATAAAAACAGACTTCTGCTAACAAAAGAATATTTGAACAAATTAATTCACAAGAAGTAATATTAAAATTTTTAAAAAATTGAAATTTTAAAACTGTTTCAAAAAAAACAATACTTGTCATTAAGAGTAACAAAAATAAAAATACTCTTTTTCTGTTATATAAAAATAAAAATACAGAAGTGACAAATGTAATCACTTCTGTAACATAGCATAACGTATTTAAAATATAATTTGTATTCAATTTAATTATTCATTATCAACAGTTTGTAAAAAGGAATCATCATAGCATCCCACCATTGGCGGACATAACATGTTATGATTTGCCGCCGTATTATCATTACAATATTCTGGAGAAAAAACATTTACTTCATTGTCTTGCATAATATATTCTGCATTTGAACCTTCAAGTACAGGCACCAAAGCCAATGAATGCATTCCAGAAAATTTTTGAAGCGGTGTTGCATTTGTTCCTAAAGCCAAAACTTCATTTGCTGTTTTTATTTCACCAGGATATTGAATATAGTAAAACCGAATTTTATCTATTGTTTTATTTGCTGCTTTTGCTTTTGCTTTTACTTTACAAATATAATTTTCAAGTTCATCAATATTAAAATCCATATATCGACCATCAAGTTTAGAATCCATGTCAGTATATTTATTAGTCGGGTCGTTAAAAGTTGATGTTTTTTCCCAAACATTATTTCGATATAATTTTATACCTTGTTTTAATTCTGTTAGCGATATGCCGCAATAATTTTGTGTAGTGCAATTCGTACAATTTTCGTTTGACTCACCATTTTGAGCTATAAAATTTTGGTGGTTAGCTTTTGTTTGATCCCCATTTTGTGAATCGCAAGACAATAAAAATACCGAAGCGGTTAATATTGCTGTAAAAATTTGTTGTAAGTTTTTCATATTTTAGATTTAATTAATTCACAAAGTAATAAAATATTTGGAATTTTTATTCGGGTGTTTTTCCTGTTTTTTTTCAGTGAAAATCCTTTATAAATATTTTTTGATTATTGTGATCTTTGCTTTTCCAAAATGAAATTTCAAACCCATAACATGAAGCAAAAACTATTACTGTCCCTACTTGTTGCTATTGTTTTATTAAGTATTTATATTAATACCCGTTTTTAATTTCTTTTGTATTTATAATTAAAAAAGACAAACCGAGTGTTTGTCTTTTTTTTTATCCGTTATTTTCTTTTATAAAAACAGGAAATTTCCCCTTTTAGAAATTAAAAACTAAAATCACTTTTGTACTGTAAATATTTTAAACCAAATCAACCTTTTAAAAATTTTTACAAATGCTCATCCGGAAAAGCAAAAACAGGGTATCCGAAAACTGTAACTAGAGTAGGAAAAAATTTTTTAACCAAAATAAAAATTATGGCAAACAAACCAAATCCAAAACCCATAAAAAAAGCGGCAATCAAAAAAGCTGTGCCGCAAGTTGCAGATAATAATGCAATTGAACTTGTAAAAAATCAAAAAGAAAAAGTAAACAAACTTGCTGAAAACAATAAACCTTTAAAAGGAGTTTTTAGTGATATTACTCCTCCAAGCGTAGATTTAGTTTCTGAACTTAATAGTTTAGACTTTTCAAAGCTTATTGGAGGTCCGCTTCAGGCAGCTATTAAAGCACAAGTAGATTCTTCAATGGCAAGTATTAGCTTTATTAAACAAGTTGGATTTAATCCAATTTATGAAAAAGATGATGATGGTGAACTTGTTTTAGATGATGATGATAAACCAATATTACTTAGAAATGAATTAATTTATGTTGATTTTTCACACGAAGAAATTGAGTTTACTAAAAAAGAAGGCTCTAATAATCCTGATGAAATTATAAGCGATGATCCTAGCAAGCGTACATTGAAAGTTGTTCGTGTTCCTTTGTTAGCTATTACTTCAATTCCTTTTATTCGCATAGAAACTGTTGATGTTGATTTTAATGTAAAATTAAATTCTGTTTCAACATACAAAGTAAAAGATACTGTAAAAGGTGGATTTAGTTTTGGCTCTTCAACTGGCGGCTTAGCAGCACTACTTGGTTCAAAAATAGATTTTAAAGTGTCTGCTTCAACCAAAAGAGAAACTACTGCAGGAGTTAGTGTTAAAAAAGAATACACCATGGGTGTTCGTGTAAAAGCAACTCAGGACTCAATTCCCGAAGGATTAGAGCGTGTATTAGGAATGATTCAATAATTAAAAAAATCAAGATTATGATTACAATGCAAGAGTATATTGGTTTTCTTTTTAAAGAAATAAGCAATGCAAGAAAAATGGCTGATATCGAATCAAAACAAATTGCACTAGAATATGCAAAAGATGACGTGTTAAAATATTTACCTACGCCAAGGTTTAAGTTACCAGAAGTTGAAATTAATATTCCACTTACAATTTCTGGAGTTGATTATAATAATGTTACGTATCGATTAAATTTAAAAACAGATTTTTTAATTACTTTTTTTAAAAATTATTATTTTGAAATTCAAAGTATTACAGAAAAAAAAGAATTGAATAATAAAAAAATTCTTCAACTTATTGAAGAAGATTCTAAAAATTTGTTTGAATTTTTAAATCAAGAAGAGCTTGTAAATGAACCCAAAATGCTTATTGAAATAAAGTTGAAAAAACTAAATGTTTACTTTAATAAAATTAGTAATTATATTCTTGATTTTTTTACTACTGATAGGGATGAAAAAATAAATGAACTATTTTATTCTATAACTAAAGAAAAAAGAGAAGATCTAAACAATATTGTAAAAAGTAATTTTACAGTAAACGAAGCAACATTGAAAAACTTGCTTGTAAATCCTGAAACAGAAATTGTAAAAACACAAGGAAGTGATATTTCTATTTTTCAATTAAAAGCAAAATTCGTTGAAGATGGATTTTTCTTAAGTAGTATAAAAGATGAAAATGGAAACGATGTTAAAGTAGTAAATTTTGAATAAATATGTTTTTAAAATTTCAACATAAAATAAAAGAAGATTACGCTCTACATCTAACAAATGTGAATTTACTTATGAACGAATATCAAAAAAACAATTTTAATATTGTTCAACTTGTAAGATCATTTTTGCATGAATACATTATTTATCTAACAAATTTGAATGACAAATCTAAACTAACAACAATTAATTTTTTAGCTACTAAGCTTGCAACTGTTGAAAAAAATATTAATCCTTATACATTAGAAAAAATAATCAACAACCGATTAAAAATTTCAAATGCTGTTTGTTTTGATATAATTAAAGATGTGCAAGCAATTATGAACGAAGAGTTTGTTTTAACAAAAGCTATAATTGATGATAATACGATTACAATTTCAAATTTAGTTTTTCTTTCATTACAAGAAAATATTAATAGCATTGAAGATTTGGAAAAAGATATTAATGAAGATTTCTTGATTTCTTTTTGGAATAATATTTCACAAAATGCCAATTTATATTTTGCTCAAAAACAACTTTCAACAAAAATATCTAAACAAGATATTTATATCATCTTAAACAATTTATTAAACAATTTAAAACAACAATAATCATGAAAACAAAAACAAAACACAATTTAGGATGGATAAAAGATTATCCAGATAGAAATGATTTTTCTAAAAAAACAACTCAAGTAAGCGACAAAGTAAAACTTGTGGGCAAAACCGATAAAGTAAGCGAAATGCTAAACAAAGTTGGCTTAAGTGGCAACAAGAAAACGGCATTAAAGTTACCTTCAAAAATAGATCTTAAAGAATTTTGTTCGGATGTCGAAAATCAAGGTAATCTTGGTTCGTGTACAGCTCATGCAGCTGCATCTATTATTGAATATTACGAACGAAAAGCATTTGGCAATCATATTGACTGTTCAAAACTTTTTATTTATAAAACTACAAGAAATCTAATCGGTTTTGAAGGAGACGATGGTGCTTTTTTAAGATCTACAATGGGGGCTTTGGCATTATTTGGTGCTCCACCAGAAAATTATTACCCCTATGAAGAAGAAAAATTTAACGATGAACCGAATGCATATATATATGGATTAGGACAAAGTTATAAAGCAATAACCTATTACAGACTTGACACCAATGATGTAACACCCGAAGAACTTTTATATGAAATTAAAAAACATTTAAAAGCTGGTATTCCATCAATGTTCGGGTTTAGTTGTTATACAGCTTCATTATTTTCAAATTATACCAATAATTCTGGTAAAATTGCATATCCTTCTAGCACTGAGCGTCAAAATGGAGGGCATGCTGTTGCAGCTGTTGGTTATGATAATAATTTAGAAATTATTAATCCTATTAGTAATGAAAAAACCAAAGGGGCATTAATAATTAAAAATTCTTGGGGTGAAGAATGGGGTGATAATGGATATGGATATTTACCTTATCAATATATTTTAGAAGGTTTAGCTACTGATTTTTGGTGTCTAATCAAGAAAGATTATATTGATACAGGTAAGTTTGGATTATAATTTAATGACATTTAAAATAATCAAAAGGTTCTAAACAATCCAAACATTTATACAATGCCTTGCAAGCTGTTGAGCCAAATTGGCTCAGCAGTTTTGTATTTATAGAATGGCATTGTGGGCATTCTATATTTTCATCTAAGCCTTTTTTATTTTCATCATATTGGGGCGGAGCTATACCATATTCTTGTAGTTTCTTTTTGCCATTTTCTGTCATCCAGTCTGTTGTCCAAGATGGAGAAAGAATCTCTTTTACAACTACATTATCAATGCCATTAGCAATTAATTCAAATTTTATATTTGTTGCAATTGTTTGCATAGCAGGGCATCCGCTATAAGTTGGTGTTATAAAAATTTCAATATTGTTTTGGTTAATTTTTATTTCTCTAATAATGCCTAAATCTAAAACCGAAAGCACAGGAACTTCAGGGTCGGCTACATTTTCTAAAATTTCTAATATTTTTTCTTTTGTAATCATAAAATATAATTACATTTTCTACCAATTATTTCCAGGATATGCTCTTTGTAAAAATTGTAAGTCTGCCAATAAAAATCCTAAATGTTCTGTGTGTATTCCTTTTTTTCCACCTGTTTGATGCCACTGCTGTTCATTTTCTTTGGGTATGGTTAGGGTCGCTTCTTCTAATATTTTTGAAATATTTCGAGTCCAATTTTCTTTTAATTTACTAACATCAACAGCTATTTTATTATCAATTAATTCTTTCTCAATTGATGTTAATTCAAAAAGTTCTCCTGTATAATTCCACTTGTCATCGATTGCTGTTTGAATTTTTTGTTTGCTTTCATCGGTGCCATCGCCCAATCTTAATATCCAATCATTATTAAACTTTAAATGATATTCAACTTCCTTTAGAGATTTTTGAGCAATAGATTGAATTTTTTTATCGCTACTTTTAGAAAGTTCTTGATATAATAAATATTGATAATTATCAAAATAAAATGAACGTGCTATAGTATCAGCAAAATTTCCATTTTTCAATTCTACTAATAGATTATTTTTAAAATCAAAAACATCTCGAAGATAAGGATACGAATCTTCGGTTTTTCCATTATTTTCAATTTCTGCAGCATATTGATAAAAACTTCTAGCTGCTCCAATATTATCGAGAGCAATATTGCTAAAAGCCATATCTACTTCGATAATTGGTCCGTGTCCACACCATTCACTTAAACGATGTCCAAGTATTAAACTATTATCCGCTAAATGCAACACATAATTAAGCACTTTATTTTCCATAACCTTACATGTGTTTTAATTTGTCTGGTAATTCATAAAAGGTAGGATGACGATAAATTTTATCATTCATAGGATCAAAAAACATTTTTTCATCATCAGGATTTGAAGCATGTATATTAATACTTTCTACAGCCCAAATGCTAATACCTTCCTGTCTTCTAGTATATACATCTCTTGCCATTTCAATTGCCATCGATGCATCGCTTGCATGCAAACTGCCAACGTGTTTATGATCAAGTCCAGCTTTGCTTCTTATAAAGATTTCCCAAAGTGGCCATTCGTTCTTATTCATTTTAAAAAATTTAATTTATTTAATTTTAATTGTTGCTTCGTGAATTGCTGCTGAAATTTCGTGAATTAATTTATCATTTTTTTCAATTGCATTTCCAACTACGATTACATCAGCTCCTGCTTTTGATTTTTCATATGCTTGTTCAGCTTCTCGAATTCCTCCACCTATAATTAATGGTAAATTTGTGTTTTTTGAAACAGCATTTATCATTTCATTTGAAATAGCATTTTTTGCGCCACTTCCTGCATCCATATAGGTCAATTTTTTTCCTTGAAATTCACCTGCCATTGCTGTGCATACTGCAATATCTGTTTTATCTGCAGGAATTGGATTTGAATGACTCATGTATGAAACGGTTGTAGCTTTACCGCCATCAATTACTAAATATGAAGTTGGTATCACTTCAAGACCACTTGCCTTAACTATTGGTGCAGAAACTACATGAGCACCAATTAATAACTCTGGATTTCTTCCGCTTAATAACGAAAGATATAATAAAGCATCTGCATTTTTACAAACTTGCGACGGGCTTCCCGGAAATAGCAAAACTGGAATATTACTGTTTTTTTTAAATATTGATATACAATTTTCTAATTGATTACTTACCATTAAACTTCCTCCAATAAACAAAAAATCTACTTTTGCTTCGTTACAATTTAATGCAATTTGTTCCATTTTTTGCAAAGATACATTATCAGGATCGACCAAAACACTAAATGCTTTTTGACCATTTGTTTTCTTCTGCAAAATGATATTATATATATTTGAATTACTCATTCGATACAAATATATTGCATTTATTCGTTTTTTTTTAATTCATCATATTTTTTAAAACAAAAATTCTTTATAAATATTCAATCCTTAAAAAAATTTATTCTAAAATAAATTAAGAAAATATACATAAACAAAAACGCCCGCAAATCTGTAGGCGTTTTTGTTTTTATTTGTTTAGTATTCTATGAAAATAGAATGTACTATTTCTTGTTCACTCTTTCGGTTGCGATCAATTTTCCGTTTTCTACTAGTTGTACATTGTAGATTCCACTTGACATTTCATTCAAGTTGATTTTTACATTGTTCACTCCTTGTTCGGTTCTTGCTTCTGTTGTTTTCACTGTTCTTCCGCTCATGTCCATTACTCTTATTGTAATGTTACTTGCTGTCGTTGCGCTGATATCTACATTTAATACGTCTGTCGTTGGGTTCGGATACATCGTGATGGTACTGCCATTTGATCCCCATATCAAGTCTATCGTTTTGCTATAGCTCATTTTGCCATCGATATCTTCTTGCGCTAGTCTGTAATAATTATGACCTGTCATTGGTTTTTCATCTACAAATG
>JAGNRR010000145.1 GCA_017988595.1 Chitinophagaceae bacterium | reverse complement strand
ATTAATTATTTTGTACTAATCTTAGGGTTCTCTATCAAGAGATACCGAAAAGCAAATGACGAAATAGCTTTCAAAGGAGGAAGCTGTTTTTTTAATTGTTATAAAATCAAGCATAAAAATGAAAAAAAAATGTACTTTTAAACCTTAATTATTTATAAGATTATGAGATACTTTTTTACTTTATTTTCCCTACTTTTTTCAATTTCAGCTATGGCTCAAAACAAAATAATAAATTATCCTTTTAGTGAAAAACAAGATATCAAAAACGATTATTTTGGCACTACCATTAAAGATCCCTATCGTTGGCTAGAGGATGATAATGCTCCTGAAACAAAAGCATGGGTGGACAAACAAAATGAAGTAACCCAGACTTATTTGAAAAATGCCAAAATGGGCAAAGAAATCGTAGATGAGTTGACCCAACTGTGGAATTACACAAAATATAGCAGCCCATTTAAGAAAGGCGACTATTATTATTTTTATAAAAATGATGGCTTGCAAAATCAAGCAGTGCTTTACCAACAAAAAGGTTTGGAGGGCGAAGCTGTAGAATTTTTAAATCCAAATACAATGAACGAAAAAGGCACTTCGGCATTGGGCAGTTTGTCTTTTTCTAAATCGAATAAATATGTGTCGTATAGTGTATCGGAAGCGGGTAGCGATTGGCAAGATATTTTTGTGATGGAGGTGAAAACAAAAAAAATAATTGTTGCCGATAGAATTGGTTACACAAAATTTGGCCGAGCCACATGGAAAGGTGATGAAGGTTTTTATTATAGTGGCTACGACAAACCAAAAAATGAAGCCGAAAAATTTTCTGCAAAAACAGAGTTTCAAAAAATATTTTTTCACAAATTAGGCACTTCTCAAAATGCTGATAAACTTATTTATGAAGACAAAACCAATCCGTTGATTTATAAAGGCGTAGGATTAACTGAAGATGAACGTTTTTTAATTTTATCCTTATCGCAAGGAACTGATGGAAGTGAACTAAAATATTGGGATTTGACCGATAAAAATCAAAAAGAATTTGCGTTGCTTTTCTCTGGTTATAAATATAATTATGAAGTCATCGATAATGTTGGAGATCGATTATTGGTTTATACCAATCACAATGCCGAAAATTATCAATTAATTTCTGTAGATCCAAAAAATACGGATAACAAAAATTGGAAAACGATTATTGCACAAATTGAAAATAAATTGGACCAAGTAAGCCTTGTGGGCAATCATTTATTTTGCAGTTATTTAGTAAAAGCTAGCACACAAGTTATAGAAAACGACCTTAACGGAAAACCTTTAAATTCGATAGACCTAGAAGGAATAGGTACAGCAAGCGGTTTTGGAGGAAGCAAAAATGACGACCACACGTTTTATACATTTACTTCATTCAACAAACCCCCTACAATTTATAAATATGATATTAAAAAAAGCCAAAGCGAAGTTTTTATAAAACCAGAATATAATTTCAATACCGATAACATGATTGTGGAACAACAATTTGCAACAAGTGAAGATGGCACACAAATTCCTTACTTTATTGTACGCAGAAATGACATTCAACTTAATGAACCCCACCCTGTTTTAATGTATGGCTATGGCGGATTTAATATTTCGTTGACACCAAGTTTTAGTATTCCCAATTATTATTTTGTACAAAAAGGCGGCATTTATGTAATGGTAAATCTAAGAGGCGGTAGTGAATTTGGCGAGTTTTGGCATCAAGGTGGAATGCTAGCAAATAAACAAAATGTTTTTAATGATTTTATAACCACAGCCGAACATTTGATAGCTCAAAAAACGACAACAAAAGAAATGCTAGCCATTTCGGGCAGAAGCAATGGCGGACTTTTGGTTGGTGCTTGCATGACACAGCGACCAGATTTATTTAAAGTTGCCTTACCAGGTGTTGGCGTTTTAGATATGTTGCGTTATCATAAATTTACAGTTGGTTGGGGCTGGGTGGTAGAATACGGAAGCAGTGATAAACAAGAAGATTTTAAGTATTTGATAAAATATTCGCCATTGCATAATCTTAAAAAAGGCACTACTTATCCTGCAACAATGATTACTACAGCAGATCATGACGACCGTGTTGTGCCAGCACATTCGTTTAAATTTGCTGCTACTTTACAAGAAATGAATGATGGAAAAAATCCAACATTGATAAGAATTGACAAACAAGCAGGACACGGTGCAGGAAAACCAACTCAAAAAGTGATTGAAGAATATGCAGATATGATAAATTTTATTGTTGAAAATATCGGCGTAAAACATTTCAAATTTTAATTCAAAATGAAAATCAATTTTTTTATTTTCATTCTTTTTCTTTCGATAAATAATATTGCTGCTCAAGATATAGAATACGCAAAAAAAACTATCGAAACACTAAGCAGCAAAGAATTTGCAGGAAGAGGCTATATAGATAATGGTGTAAATACCGCAGCAGATTTTTTAGCAAAAGAATTTAAAAAAAATGGCTTGCAAAAAATTGGCAGAACTTATTTTCAAGAATTTTCCTATCCTGTAAATACATTTCCTACTCCTACATCATTCAGCATTGATGATAAAAAACTTGTTGAAGGGCAAGATTATTTAATAGTACCAAGTTCGGATTTATGCAAAGGAAAATATAAAATAATTTATTTTGATTTAGACAATGAAATGGATAGTGTATTGTTTGAAAAAAAAATAGGATTAGGTTTTGAAAACGATGAAGTGCTTGCTTTTAAAAGCAAAAAAAATGGATTTCATTTTATAGAAAAACAACTTTTGTTGAATGCTAAAAAACCAGCATTATTAATCAAAACAGTAGAAAAAAAATTAACTTATACGGTTAGCACTTCAAAAGAAAATCATTGTCATATAGAAACTTTTGATAGTTTGATAAAAAATGGGGATTATATAGAAATACAAGCCAAATCTACATTTGAAGAAGATTTTAAAACAAAAAACATAATAGGTTATATTTCTCCAAACAAAAAAAACAAAATCCTTCCTAACGATTCATTTATTGTTTTTACAGCGCATTATGATCATTTAGGCAAAATGGGAAATGCTATTTTTCCTGGTGCAAGCGATAATGCAAGTGGCGTAAGTATGCTTTTAATGTTGAGCAATTATTTTTCAAAAAACAAATTAAATTACCCCGTAGTATTTATACTTTTTAGTGGAGAAGAAGCTGGACTTTTAGGTTCAAATTATTTTGTAAATAATCCAACATTTGATATTCAAAAAATAAAATTATTGCTCAATATTGATATCATGGGAAGTGCAGAAAATGGCATTGTGGTTGTAAATGGCTCAGAATATCCGCAATATTTTGATAAAATAAAATCAATAAACGAAGAAAAAAAATACACTCCAGAGGTGAGAATTAGAGGTAAAGCAAAAAATAGTGATCACTATTATTTTTCCGAAAAAAACATTCCAGCACTTTTTATTTATAGCAATGGCGGACCAGGATTTTATCACGATGTTTTTGACAAAGCCAATAGTTTAACGCTTCAAAATTATATGCAAGTGTATCAATTATTTATTGATTTTGCTAATGAAATTTCAAAATAATCAATGGAGAAAAATAGAAAAAAAATTGTTTTAGTTGGTCCTGCATATCCATACAGAGGTGGTCAAGCTTTAGACGAAGCGCATATTTACAATGCACTTACAAATGCAGGAATGGATATTGAAACTATTTCTTTTAAAGTGCTTTATCCAAATTTTTTATTTCCAGGAACAACTCAATTTGATAATTCAAAAACTGCATTTTATCCGCATCAAGAAAAAATTCATAGAATTATAAATTCTATTAATCCGTTTACGTGGTACAAGGCTTATAAAAAAATAAAATCGTTGAATGCAGATTTGGTTTTATTTGTTTGGTGGATGCCCTTTTTTGGTCCTTGTTATGGAACTATTAATTGGTTTTTAAAAAAATATACAAAAACAAAAGTGGCTTATTTAGTCGAAAATTTTGTGTCGCATGAAAAACGTTTTTTCGATTTAATGCTAACTAAATTTACATTAAATCAAGCAGATGCTTTTGTAACTCTTTCAGGACATATCAAAGAAAGAATTGAAGAAATACTGAAACCAAAACCAACATTTCAAACCACTTTGCCCATTTATGATTTTTATGATTTAAAAAATTATACCAAAGAAAGTGCTAAAGATTTTTTAAACATTAAAGAAAAAAATGTTATCCTGTTTTTTGGTTTAATAAGACATTATAAAGGATTAGATCGATTGATAGCAGCTATGCCATCAATATTAAAATCGAATCCAGATACGTTATTATTAATTGCAGGTGAATGTTATGAAGATATTGAAGTTTACAAAAAAATAATAACGAAATTAAATATCGAATCGCACTGCAAATTGATTGATAAATTTATTTCCAATGAAGATGTAGAACCTTATTTCAAAGCTGCAGACACTGTTTGCTTGCCATATTATCATGGCACTCAAAGTGGCATTTTAATGATGGCTTATGGATTTAAAAAACCAGTAGTGGTAACAAATGTTGGTGGTGTTGCAGAATTAGTTATTGAAAATAAAACCGGAAAAATTATTGAAGATAATGAACCTCAAAAAATTTCTTCGGCTATTAGTTCTTTTATAGAAAATAATGAAAATATTAATTTCGAATCAAACATTGAGAATTTAGCCTCAACACTAGGACACAAAAACTTTGATACAATAATTTTTGAATTAGCTAATTAATTATTAGAAACAACAATAGTTTGAGTAAGTGTAGCTGTATCTAAATCTGTATTTGAAACACCAACACTAATATTGTAAGTAGAATCATTGCTATTTACAGCTGGAGTTGTAAACACAGCAATTGCATTCATTCCTACAAAAGGCGTTGCACCTGATTGAGGTAAAAGCCAAAAAGAATAATCATAATTTTTTGAACAATTTATTAAATAAACGGTATCTCCAAGTTTAGCCGTTTCTTGACTAAATTTAAAACAGGCTTCTGGAGCTGGTGTTTTTTTCGAACAAGAAAATAACATAAAACAACTTGCTAGGGCAATAAAAAATATTGATTTTGACATAGTATTCTTTAATAT
>JAGNRR010000144.1 GCA_017988595.1 Chitinophagaceae bacterium | reverse complement strand
ACTTCAAACATTTAAATATTTGGCATGTGGGGGCTCTATGGCAGTTTTGGATTTGGTAATTTATTTTATTTCGTATAATTTTATTTTCAAAAAAGCAGATGTGTTGATTGCTCAAATCACTATTTCGCCTCATATTGCAGCGTTTCTTTTTTCGTTTGTATTTGTATTTCCAATTGCTTTTTTATTAAATAAATATATTGTTTTTACAGCATCAGAATTGCGAGGCAGAATACAATTGTTTAGATATGGATTGACTGTGCTGAGTACAATTGGGCTGAATTATTTATTTTTAAAAATATTTGTAGAAGGTTTTCAATGGTATGCAACACCATCAAAAGGATTAACTACAATTTTAGTTGCTGTCTATAGTTATTTTACACAACAATATTTTTCGTTTAAAGTAAGAAAATATAAAAATTAATTTTTTAACGCCAAATTAGATTTTTCTAAAACTGTTTCATATAAATTTTCATAAAGCGGAATAATGTTTTTTATGTCAAATTGTTTGGCATGAGCTAAAGCTTTCTTTTTGAATTCAGCAAGTGTTGCTTCATTACATAAAATTTCTAAAGATCGTTTTGCCATATTATCAACATCACCAACATTAACTAAAAATCCCGTTTCGCCTTCTATATTTATTTCTGGAATACCACCTGCATTACTTGAAACTATAGGCACTTGACAAGCCATTGCTTCTAAGGCAGCCAATCCAAAACTTTCATATTCACTTGGTAATAAAAACAAATCGGCAATAGATAATATTTCTTCCATTTTTTCTTGTTTGCCTAAAAAGCGAATGTCATCGCAGGCATTAATTTCTCTACAAATCAATTCCATATTTTGTCTTTCAGGACCATCGCCAATCAACAAAAGTTTTGCAGGCATTACTTTACGAATTTTATCAAAGGTATAAATGACATCTTGCACTCTTTTTACTTTTCTAAAATTAGATACATGAGTAATGATTTTTTCATTATTTGGCGCTAGCATTTTTTTGAAATGTTCTTTGTTTTGATATTGAAAACGATCAATATCTACAAAATTTGGAATCACTTCAATGCGTTGTTTGATGTCAAAATAATCTTCGGTTTCTTGTTTTAAATGTTCCGAAACAGCTGTAATTGCTGAAGATTTATTTAATGAAAACGTAACAACTGGTTCGTAAGTTTTATCTTTCCCTACTAGTGTTATGTCGGTACCATGAAGTGTGGTTATAAAAGGGATTTCTATGCCTTTTTCTTTTACAATTTGCTGTGCCATAAAAGCTGCCGAAGCATGAGGAATGGCATAATGAACATGTAATAAATCTAATTTTTGATTTATAATGACATCAACCATGGTGCTAGCAAGTGCACTTTCGTAAGGTGGAAAATCGAAAAGTGGATAAGTGGGCACGCTTACTTCGTGATAAAAAATATTAAGATTAAAACCATCTAATCTTACAGGTTGCTGGTAAGTGATAAAATGAACAATATGTCCTTTTTGGGCTAAAGCTTTGCCTAATTCGGTAGCCAATACACCGCTCCCGCCAAATGTGGGATAACAAACAATTCCTATATTCATATTTTTTTTAGACGATTTTTAGTTTAATTCCTTTCGGAATAAAATTTGAAATATTACCTCCGTTTTTAAACACTTCACGAACAAGTGTAGATGAAAAAGACGCAAATTTTGTAGAACTGTTCAAGAAAATTGTTTCTATATTATCATCAAGAATATTATTCATATCGGCAATAGCTTTTTCGTATTCAAAGTCTGTTGCATACCTTATTCCTCTTACAATAAAATTTGCATTTATTTTTTTGCAATAATCAATGGTGAGTCCTTCATAAAAACCAATTTCTATTTTAGATTCATTTAGAAATGCTTTTTTTATCCATTCCATTCGTTGCTCTAAAGTAAACATTGGTTTTTTGTTGCTATTTACGCCAATTCCAATATAAATTTTGTCAAACAGCGGTAATGCTCTTTTTATAATATCTACATGTCCAAGTGTGATAGGATCAAAAGTTCCAGGGAATAAACATATTTTTTTCATAAAGCAAAGCTTTTGTAAAAGTATATGTTTTTATTGATACCTAAAAATACTGAATTGAGTTGTTCCATATGTTTTTATGTTTATAAAATAAGGAAATTGCTCGTAATTATTTCTGGGTGTGTGTTCTAGAACAAAAATGCCTTCAGTTTTCAACATTTTTTTTTCAAAAATTAATTTTGGAATGTCATCAATTTCTTTTAGTGCGTAGGGTGGTCCTGCAAAAATAAAATCAAATTGTTTTGTGCAAGATTTTATATATTGAAATATATTTTGCTGCAAAAGGGTGCAATTTTCTATTTTAAAATGTTGAAGATTGTCTTTTATAAATGCTGCCATCTTTGGGTCTTTTTCGATTATAATTTGATTGGCGGCGCCACGAGAAAAAAGTTCGTAGGTAATTGAACCAGTTCCTCCAAACAAATCAAGTGTATCAATGTCATCAAAATCAATAAGATGTTGAAGTGTATTGAACAAACCTTCTTTGGCAATATCAGTGGTAGGACGAGTAAAGGGCATTTTAGCTGGTGGGTTTATTCGTCTGCCACCAAGCGTTCCACTTATGATACGCATGAAATAATCGATAATAAATTAAAAAAATAATTGCTTGGCTGTGCATACAATTCTTCCATATAATTAAATTGTTTTATCCTGCTTATTGGTTTTACAATTCTAAAATAAGGTTGAAGTAATGTTTGAAGTTCATTGTTCAATTCAGTTTTTCCATGATATTGTACCACACAATTTGAAAAATCTATGCCACTTGTTTCTAAATAATTAAAAACATAATACATAATGTCTTGACATGAATTGATTTCATAGGTGTGATGATAAATCAATTTGTTTTCATCATAAACTGAGATTGTTGAAAAGTCTTCTCTAGTGCAAATAAAAATATTGTATTTATTGTCTTTTAAAAGATAAAGCGGATAGGCATTTATTAATGTACTTGCTGCATGATAAAAATGAACATTGGATAACATTGAATTTAAAAATAAAAAACTACTTTGTTTGATAGCAAAAACTGTTGTAATATCATCCGTAGTTTTGTGATTTAGAACTACTTCGGTGTTATCTAAAGAAAACTGTGTAGAAAGGTAAGTTTCTTTTTCTTTTTCATCGAACAATGTTGTAGGTATAAGGGTATGTTTTGTGGTATCCATGCCTATATTTATTTCGATGGCATTTTTTAATAAGTCATCGGATAATATTTTTTCTACTTCGCTTTTGTTTATGTTAGTATTATTATTTTCGAAATGTTTTAATAATTTAATTGTATTATTTTTTTTGTTAGTAGCTGCCAAACTTATATATTTTTTGCCTAATAAAATATGCATTTTATAAGGCTCATCAATTTTCAAAAATTCTTTTTTATTATTTAAAAACAGTTTTGGCTGTGGAAGCATAGCAGGTTTTTTTTTAAAACTAAATCCAAAGATAATAAAGCAAATTTATAATTTTAAAAATAGCTTTAGTACTATTGCAATATTAACATGAATGAACTAAAAATAAATACAAGCTACAAGTCGATATTAAATATTTCGGCTCCAATGGCAATTGCATTTTTTATACCTCAAATTAGTTTTTTTGCTAATACTTTTTTCTTAGGATTATTTCATACTCCAACTTTTTCCAGCCATCAAGCACTTGCGGTGGCCGCCATTGGCGGTATTTATCATTTAGTATTTGCAATGATTTCTTATGGACTTGCCAATGGCTTGTTGATGCTGATGAGCAATTTTGCTGGTGGTGAAAATAAAAAAATGTTGGGTAATTATTTTTCCAATGGATTGGTAATGGGAATTTTATTTTCATTATCATTAACGGTGTTGAGTTATTTTTTTGCACCAATTTTATTTTCTTTTGCCGTAAAAGATCCTGAAATTTTAAAAGTGGCTATTCAATATACTCAAATTAGAGTTTTGGGATTGCCTATTTTATTTGCTGCGCAATTATCATCAATGTTTTTTATTGCAATTTCAAATTCCAAAAAACTTATTTTTCCTTCTTTTGTTCAAGCAGCAATAAATATTATTTTAGATTATGTTCTCATTTTTGGCACATCAAATACTCCAGCATTGGGATTAAACGGTGCAGCATTAGCTTCTATTTTTTCAGAGATAGTTTTAATGCTTATATTATTAATTCCAATATTAACGCATAATAAATATGCAGGATTTGAATTTACATTTTTTAAAAACTTTAGCTTTGATACAGCCAAAGAAATTTTTTACAAATCCTCGCCATTAATGCTTCAATATTTTTTGAGTATCGCCGCTTGGGAAATCTTTTTTTTAAGCATCGAACATTTGGGCAACAAAGAATTGGCTATTTCTCAAATCCTTAAAAGTGTATATGGATTAATAGGCATAGGCATTTGGGCTTTTGCATCTACTACAAATACAATTGTGAGTAATTTAGTAGGGCAAAAAAAGACCGAAGCCATTATTCCTTTTATTTTTAAAATGATAAAAATAAATATAGTGTATTGTTTTCTCACGAGTGGCTTTTTTTTACTTTTTCCCTCTCTTTTTTTTAAAATTTATACAACTGATGTTCAAATTATCAATCATGGCATTTTGCCATTGCGTATTGTATTGTCTTCTACATTTATATTATCAATTTCTTCGGTTTTATTTAATGCACTGATAGGGTTGGGCAACACTAAACGAAATTTATTGATAGAAGTAATAGCCATTTCCAGTTATTTGTTCTATGTTATTTGGTTTATAGAATTAAAAAAATGCAATCTTGCTACAGCTTGGGCATCGGAGTATGTATATTGGACTATTATGTTGTTTATAGCTGCCTATTTTATTTTTTGGGGCAAATGGAGAAAATTACGCATTTAATTATTAGCGATTTAAAATTTTTTATAAACTTATTAAAATGAGAAAAAAACTTTTAATTTAGGTTTAATAATAAGGTCTTTTAATCCTAATTCTTTTTATCATTCACCAACACTATTTCTTTTATTTCTTTGATGCTTTCTATTCCCCCCAATATGTTTCTGATATTATGAAAACCTTCTTTCTTAAAGATAGATGCCGCAGTTACACTTCGATAGCCACCACCGCAATGGATG
>JAGNRR010000014.1 GCA_017988595.1 Chitinophagaceae bacterium | reverse complement strand
AATTCTAATTTAATGTTGTTATATTTCTATCAACAAAAAACCACCTAAAAGGTGGTTTTTTGTTTTAAAAAAAATTTATTCTTTATTTATATTGTGGAATCAAGCTGTTTGCTAATTCTTTCATGCCGTTAATACCGTCTTCTGGTAGTTTTCCTGCTTTGAAATCAGCCAACAATTCTGGCATTTTGTTTTCCATTTCCATCAAGAAATGTTCTTCAAAAGCTTTCATGCTTTTTACAGCTACTTGGTTCAACAAATTATTTGTTCCCAAGAAAATAATAGCTACTTGTTTTTCTACCGAATAAGGTTGAAATTGTCCTTGTTTCAATATTTCCACATTTCTTGCTCCTTTGTCCAATACATTTTTAGTAGCAGCATCTAAGTCACCACCAAATTTTGAGAAGGCTTCCATTTCTCGGTAAAGTGCTTGGTCAAGTTTCAACGTACCAGCCACTTTTTTCATCGATTTAATTTGTGCATTTCCACCCACACGACTTACCGAAATACCCACGTTAATTGCAGGACGAATTCCAGAGTTGAATAAGTTATTTTCCAAGAAAATCTGACCATCTGTAATCGAAATTACGTTGGTAGGTATATAAGCTGATACGTCACCAGCTTGAGTTTCAATAATTGGTAAGGCTGTTAATGAACCGCCACCTTTTACGATGCCTTTTAAGCTTTCGGGCAAATCATTCATTTTTGCAGCAATTTCGTCTTTGTTAATCACCTTTGCAGCACGCTCTAATAAACGACTGTGCAAATAGAAAACGTCGCCAGGATAGGCTTCACGTCCTGGAGGACGACGAAGAAGCAATGAAACCTCACGATAAGCCACCGCTTGTTTTGATAAATCATCATAAACAATCAAGGCTGGACGACCAGTATCACGGAAAAACTCGCCAATGGCTGCTCCTGCAAATGGTGCGTAGAACTGCAATGGTGCTGGATCTGAAGCCGAAGCGGCAACGATAATGGTATATTCCATTGCGCCATTTTCTTGCAATGTTTTCATGATTTGTGCAATCGTAGAGGCTTTTTGACCAATCGCTACATAAATACAAAATACAGGTTTTCCTGCTTTAAAAAATTCTTTTTGATTGATAATTGTATCAATACAAATGGCAGTTTTACCCGTTTGTCTATCACCGATAACCAATTCTCTTTGTCCACGTCCTACTGGAATCATGGCATCGATAGCTTTGATACCTGTTTGTAATGGCTCAGTTACTGGCTCACGATAAATAACACCAGGTGCTTTACGCTCCAATGGCATTTCATAAAGTTTTCCAGCAATAGGACCTTTTCCGTCTATTGGTTGACCCAAGGTATTGATAACTCTGCCTAACATCCCTTCGCCTACTTGAATAGAGGCAATTCTGCCTGTTCTTTTTACTTTATCGCCTTCTTTGATTTCTGAACTTTCGCCCATCAATACCACACCTACATTGTCTTCTTCCAAATTCAAGGCAATGGCTTGAACGCCATTATTGAATTCTACCAACTCGCCCGAGCTTACGCCGTTTAAGCCATAAATACGAGCAATACCATCGCCCACTTGAAGGACAGTGCCTATTTCTTCCAAATCCGCACTGGAATTGAAATTGCCAAGTTGCTCACGCAAAATGGCTGATATTTCTTCTGGTTTAATGTCTACCATAATTAAAGGTTTTTATATAAATTATTGAGGGCGCAAAGGTAATCTATAAAATGAAAAGAAAAAAAGGAATTTTGGAAAAAAATTGAGTTTTCATTAATTTTTATAATTATAATATTGTTTTAAATAATCCTTCATTTTATCTATTTATAAATTTATCGAATAGTTTAAACCTCTAAATACTGGACAAATGGCATTGTTGTTTTTGCTACCAAATCTATAACTAATGCCCATGCCTAAATTATAATTATAGCTCGATAATAATTCTTTATTTCGAACCAATAATTGATCCAAGGTAGCCTCGCCTTTACGAATATTAATTTGATCGTGTACGAAATTGTAATTTCCCCAAAGGGCAAAATTTAATCCTCGAGCAACTTTTATAGATATTGCACCATTGAGCGATAAATTATTTTTGCTAAAATCGTGAAGATAATTGCTCCAAAAAGCGCCAATATTTACACTCCCCCAAGCTTGAGTAAAAGAGGCAATACTGCCAAAACTATGTTGAAATAAAAATTCTTTTGTTTTCAAAAATAAGGTGGTGTCGTAATAGGATTGGCTTAACGGTCCGGCATCGTAAAAAAACACAAAACGTTTTGTGTTGTAATCATTGTATGGATAATAACTGTATTCTATTTTGGGGTTTACATTCACTCTAAATTTATAATTACTAAAAAGTGAATTGGTGTAACCCGAACTAACGCCAAAAGCCCAATGCTCTTTAAACTTATAAGCATAGTTGAAATAAACATTATAGTTTTTGAATGTATAGGAATACACATCGCCGTTGTCATTATATTTTTGCTGCGATAAATCCGAGTTTAAATTAATCGACGTTTTGTTTTTATTTGTTTCTCTGTTTGCATTTATATTTCCATTTCCATAGGCATTAAAATAATTTTGATTTCCATCCATCGATCCATTTAATCCAAGCTGAAACACCCAATAATCCCAAACATCTTTTTCGAAGGATTCTTTTTTAGGACTTCCATTATCATCATCTTTTTTATAATTTAGTTGAATATTTAAAGCTTGTTCAGTTTTTATAATAAATTGAAATAACCCTATTTTTAAATTTTCTAAGAGTAAATTTCGTTCTTCATTTTCTTGAATTCCAGTTGCTATTTTATAAGATATGGTGTCTGTTTTATTTTCAAAAAGTTTATTGCCAATAAAATATAAGGTTTGTAAAGCCGCACCAGATTCCATGTATTGAATATTTGAAAGCACGTGCACATCGGCATCTTGTCTATCCCGCACAAAGTTTACTACTTGCAATTCTTGTCGAATAAAATCTTTGTGACAATTTCCGCCATTGCTACAATCCAAAAAAACATTTATTGTTTTTGGTTTAATTGTTGTATGCGCATTGGTTTCAAAAAACAAAAATAGAAGTACAAAATAAAATGTAAGAATTTTCATAAACTGGGTTTTCAACTCAAATATTAAAAATATTTGCATGGAATAAAAGTAAGCCCCTGTTAAAAAAGATATAAAGAAATGGTAATTTTATAATTAATAATCCTTATTTTTAGAATCTAAATTAACATTTATGAAAAAGCTAGTTATAATTTTTATACTTTTTTTATTTTCATTTAATGCCAATGCCACACATATTGCTGGAGGTGAAATATGGTATGAATACATTTCTGGAAATACTTATAATGTTCATTTGAGGCTTTATCGAGATTGTGGTGGTCCTGGCCAAACAGCAAATCTTGGAAATACAGCACCGTTATTAGTTAGTTCAAGTACTTCTCCAAACTTAAATTTGATTTTGAACCTTGATTCCACTTATGAATATAATTCTGCTTGTATCCCAACTACATGTTCAAATCTAAATTCAGTAATTAGAGGATTTGAAATTTTCGAATATTCAAATCAAATAAGCCTTCCAAATTCGGCTCCAGATTGGCAATTTAGTTATTCGAATTGTTGCAGAAATAATGCAATAGTTAATGTTATAAATCCCGGTGTTGAAAGTTTTTATATTAAAACAACTTTAAATAATAGCACAACGCCTTTTAATAATTCTGTATTTAACCCTAATGCTATTCCTTTTCTATTAAATACCAATTCAGTAAATACATTAAATTTAAGTCCTATAGATGTTGACGGAGATTCAATTGATATTCATTTCATAACTCCAATAAGTTCAAATTCAAACTCATTAAATTTCACCGCTCCTTATACATTTAATAACCCATTCAATTCAATATCATCTCCCGTTTTAAACCCAACAAGTGGAAGTTTGACTTTTACGCCACAATGGTCAGGCACTTATGTTTTTGCAATTGAAATAAATGAATATCGAAGTGGAGTATTAATAGCATCCTCTATTCGTGATTATCAATTTATTATAAACACTTCAGGCTCAAATCAGCTTCCAACATTAACGGGTATTAATGCTACAAATGTTTTTACAACCTCAGTTCCAGTTTGTAATTCTCCTTCAACTACATTGTCTTTTACGGTAAATAGTGCAGATCTTGACATTGCAGACAGCACATTTATTTCAGCAGGATATATTATGCCAGGTGCAACTTTTACTACAAACAATGCACAAAACCAAACAGGAACTTTTACTTGGAATGTAACACCTGCTGATATTAGAGCACAACCTTATGTGTTAAATTTAATCGTAAAAGATAATCAATGTATAACAGGGCAACAATCTTATGGCTATTTAATTTATGTAAATAATTGCAACACCGATTCAGTTTGGGCTGGCGATGCCAATGCCGATTTTACTTGCGATAATTATGATGTTTTAAACATTGGAATTGCAGCAGGATCTACAGGAACAGTTCGACCTGGAGCAACTACAAATTGGCAGGCAGAATACTGCCCTAATTGGACAGGTAATTTTGTAAGCAACATTAATTATAAACACGCCGATTGCAACGGCGATGGTATAGTAAATTCATTAGACATGAATGCAGTTTCAGCAAATTATGGATTAACACATCTAAAAAATGGTGGTGGACATCCTATGAAAACAACAGGCTTGCCAGATTTATATTTTGATGTTTCTAACATTCAAGCTTATAAAGGAACAACTGTAAACATCCCTATAATGCTTGGAAATACAAGTAGTCCAATGAATGATATTTATGGTTTAGCAACGACAATTGAAGTTCAAAATGCCCTTTTGTCATCTCCAGTTAGTCTTACAAATAACACCAATTGGATTGGAAATATTAGCAATTCATTATTTTTTCAAAAGTCAATTGCAAATGCTAAAATCGATTTTACAAATGTGCGCATCGACCAACAAAATATTTCTGGACAAGGGCAGATTGCTACATTGGTTTTACCAATTGATGCAAACAGCATTACAGGTTCAAAAATTAGTTTAGATTTTAAGAATTCAAAATTGATAAAAAACGATGAATCCGAAATTACTCAATTCAATATTTTAATGGATTCTATTACTATTTTAGATCCACTTTCAATAAATGATATTTCTGGAATAGAAAATTTTCAACTATTTCCAAATCCTGCTAACAATGTTTTAAATATTAATTTTTTAAGTAATGAAAATAAAAATTATGCTATAAAAATTACTGACATCACGGGAAAAATTTGTGCTACTTTTAATATAAATGCTGTTACTGGAAAAAATGAAGAAAAACTAAACATTCAACAACTTTCTAATGGCACTTATACTTTAGAAATTAAAAATGAATCTACTGTTGCTACAAAAATGTTTATTAAAAAATAAACTATTTTTTATTCCACCATCTTTATTGATTTTTAAAAATAGGAATTCTTAAAACAACTCTATTTTGTCAATCTTATTTTTTACTTTTGACAAAATTAAAACGTAATTATGAACGAAAAATTAGTATCTCGAATTGCAGGAGAATTGGAAGAAATAACATCTGCTGGATTATATAAAAATGAACGCATTATTTCAACAGATCAAAATGCAATAATAACAGCTAATGGAAAAGAAGTTTTAAATTTTTGTGCCAACAATTATTTGGGTCTTTCATCGCATCCCAAAACTATTGAAGGAGCTCATAAAGCAATTGACGAAAGAGGTTATGGGCTTAGCTCGGTTCGATTTATTTGTGGCACACAAGATATTCATAAAGAATTGGAAGCTAAAATTTCTGCATTTCTTGGCACCGAAGATACTATTTTATACGCCGCTGCTTTTGATGCCAATGGCGGTCTTTTTGAGCCTTTATTAAATGAAGAAGACGCCATTATTTCTGATGCATTAAACCATGCCTCAATAATTGATGGTATAAGACTATGCAAAGCACAACGTCATCGTTATGAACATAATAATCTTGCACAACTTGAAGAAATATTAATTGCTACGCAACATTGCAGAAGCAGAATGATTGCAACAGATTCTGTTTTTAGTATGGATGGCACCATTGCACAGCTGGATAAAATTTGCGCTCTTGCCGAAAAATATGATGCCATTGTAATGATAGACGAATGTCATTCAAGTGGTTTTATGGGAAAAACAGGCAGAGGAGTTCATGAACTTTGTGGTGTAATGGATAAAATAGATATTATTACAGGCACATTGGGCAAAGCACTTGGAGGTGCAAGTGGTGGTTTTACAAGTGGAAGAAAAGAAATAATTGCAATGCTTCGCCAAAAAAGTCGTCCTTATTTATTTTCAAATACCGTGCCGCCAGCAGTTGTGGGCGCATCAATTGCAGTATTGGATATGCTTAGCGAAACTACTGAGCTTAGAGATAAATTAGAAATCAATACCCAATATTTTAGAAAAGCAATGACCGAAGCTGGTTTTGATATCAAACCTGGAATTCATCCAATTGTGCCGATAATGCTTTATGAAGCTACCTTGGCACAACAAATGGCAGAAAAATTAATGGACGAAGGCATCTATGTTATTGGATTTTTCTTTCCTGTAGTTGCCAAAGGCAATGCTAGAATTCGAGTGCAAATAAGTGCCGCACACGAAAAAGAACATCTTGACAAAGCTATTACAGCTTTTACAAAAGTGGGAAAAGAATTGGGGGTGATAAAATAAGTATTAGTATATTTTAAAAACAAAAAAGCCAAATTTAAAATTTGGCTTTTTGATAATCAAAAAGTTATTATATTTATTATAATTTAATAAATTGTTTTGTAACACTATTCATATTTTCATCAGTAACATTTAAGTAATATGTACCTGATGGTAAATTGCTAATATTTATTTTATTGTTCGTAATTTCAGAATTCATTATTTTGCGACCTAATATAGTTGAAATTAAAAAATGTTTTAATGGAGTTTCCGAAATTATTTCTATAAAATCTGTTGTAGGATTTGGGTAAATTGAAATTTTATTTTTAACATTTATTTCTTCAATGCTCGATGTGGAATTATTATAAACATATAATTCGCTTCCTGTTGTTGGATTAGTATAAATCATAAACATTCCAAAAGAAGTTGCATAAATATCATAAGGGCTTAAATATCCACCAGCCCAGCCACTATCATTATTTAGTGGACTCATTGCAATAGTTCCTGCTACAGTTCCATCGCTTCGCCACATTTGTTGAGCGCCAAAAGCCGAACCATCAGAGCCTAAAAACCATAATTTATTATCATAAACTTGAAATACTTTTCGTTCGCTGTACACATTACTATTTATTCCAAATGATGCGCCAACACAAATTTCTTTAACCAAATTAATTTTATTGGATGCATCTAGTTTATAGAGTTCATCTCCTAATGTATTATGATTTACACGAAAGTATAACTCATTATTTGCAATAGTCATTTGACATGTTGCTGGATTATTTAAATCGGCATCAACTAAAGTATCAATAAAAGTAATTCCTGCTAAAGTACCATCAGTAGAAAATACTCTAGGATCTGAGCCACCATCGCTTACTGTGTAATAAATTTTATTATTAAAAACAATCATTTCATTTATTCTATCAAATGATGAAGTGGAGGTAGTAAATGCTTGAATTGTACCAGCAGTTGTACCATCGGTTTCATAAAGCCCAGTTTGACTTGCAGCAGTTTGTCCCACAGCCATAAAATACATTTTATTATTATATTCAATAATTTGAATTGGCAAGCCAAATGAAGTATTGCACCCTTGATAGCCTGGAACAATATCTTTTAGTAAAAAAGTACCTGCTTGTGTTCCATCACTTACCCAAGGCTCTTCGCCATTTAAAGTGGTTGGACCTCCATTTCCATTTACTGCAAAAAAATATAATTTTCCATCTCTCATACTTGAACCATGTGCGGATTTTGAAATTTTAATTTGAGAGCCATTGATACCTTGAAATATATCCGCTACAAATACTGTTCCTAAAGTAGTGCCATCTGTAACCCAAAGTTCCTCGCCTGTAGTTCCATCATTTCCTTTAAAAAAGGCTTTACTTGAATCAGCACTTAAAAAAGTCAAAAACATAGTTTCTGCAAAATTATCATCTGTACTTGCATTAATATTTTTTAGCATAAACGTACCGGCTGTTGTTCCATCACTGACCCATGGTTCAACTCCATTTAGTCCATCAGAAGCAAAAAAATAAATTTTATTTCCGCCAACAATTAAATTACTGGTAATATTAACATTTGCAGGCGTAATTCTATTTGTGCCAACATTTGTTCCATCAGTTTCGTAAAGTGTATTTTTACTAGAAGCTTGTTCTGGAAAAATATAATATAGTTTTCCATTGAGTTCTTTAAAAGAACAATTAATACTTACATAGCCATTATCAGGGCTAAGGTTTACATTTTTTACAAGATTAAATGTTTGTGCATTTGTTGAATTAAAAAAAAGAAAAGATAAAATAAATAAATAAAGATTTTTCATAATTAAAATTGGTTTAATGAAGTTACAAAATAAAATATTTTTATTAAATTCAATATACCTTTAAATGGGTATATCAAGAAATAACATTCTATTTTCTTTAACACCGCAATAAGGTTACTAAATGATTGGTGAATGGATTAATAATAAAATCCATTTATATGAAATCCAATATCTTATTTTTAATTGCATCAATTATTTTTCTTTTTTCTTCTTGCGAATCTAATCAATTCACTAACGATGAAGCCATCGCCACTTCCGAAGAAGCTAATTCAAATTCATCATCTACCGAAACTGATACCACAAGACAAATTATTAAAACTGCACAGCTAAAATTTAATGTAAAAAATTTAGAAGAAAGTGTAAAAGAAATTAGTACTTCGGTGCAAGAAGTAAATGGCCATATCAGCAATTACAACATCGAAAATTATGTAAACACCGAAAAACAAATCCAACAAAGCAGGGATAGTGCTGTGCTTGTAAAAGAAATTATCCCTTCTGGTGCAATGAAAATAAGAGTTCCCAAAGAAAATGCCGAAGTTTTTATTTCAAAAATGTTGGCGTTGAAAGGTAGAATTGAAAATTTTAGTTTCGATGAAACTGATGTTACAGAAGATAAAGAAAAAACCATGGCATTAAATAAATTGTATAATGCAAATACCGTTGATTCAAAAAAATCATTGAAAAATAAAAGGTACAATATTGAACTTTCAAAAGAAGCTATTGAAGAAAAAATTTCGCTTGCAAAAATGAATCATCAAATAAATCATCTTTGGTTTGATGTTTCGATAAAAGCAAACGCTTTTACAGTAAAAGAAAATATTGCTTTTAGCAAAGAAACTCGTGTGCCCTTTTTTGTAGAATTAGAAAATTCGTTGAGTGGAGGACTGAGATTGTTTGAAAAAATATTGTTCGGCATTTTACATATTTGGCCTTTGTTTTTAATCATTGGCGGCATTGTTTTTCTTGTTTTAAAGTTGCAGAAAAAACAAAAACAAGTGTCAATTATGCAATAATTAATTGTGCTAAAAAATATATTCCCAAAATATATTACCTTAGTGTTTCTTTAAAAAAAAATCAACACCTTGAAAATTAGCATATTAGGAAATGGAAGCTGGAGTTCGGCATTGGTAAAAATATTGTGCGATAATGGACAACATGTAAATTGGTGGATGCGCGATGAAAAAGCTATTGCGCATTTGGAAGAACGCCATCACAATTTACATTATTTAAAATCCGTTGTTTTTTCTTTGGAAAAAATTACATTATTTCATGATATAGAAAAATGTATTAGTGAAAGCGATGTGGTTTTAGTGGGCATTCCATCTGCATTTTTAGTGCACATTTTTGATTCCATATCAACTGATGTTTTAAAAAACAAAAAAATACTATCGGCTGTAAAAGGAATTTTACCCAATAAAAATTGTTTATTTAATCAATATTTATCTGCCGAAAAAAATGTGTTAGAAGAAAATTATTTTTGCATCACAGGTCCTTGTCATGCCGAGGAAGTGGCTGCCGAAAAACTTTCTTATTTAACTTTTGCAGGAAAAGATGAAAATGTGTTGCAAGAAATTGCTTGTTGTTTTCAAACTGCTTATTTAAAAACAATAACAACAAATGATGTAAACGGCGTTCAATATGCATCTGTATTAAAAAATATTTATGCTCTTGGTGCTGGCATTGCTCATGGACTTGATTATGGCGATAATTTTTTAAGTGTTTACATCACCAATTGTTTTGCAGAAATGCAAAACTTTATGGAAAAATTTGCCACCACACAACAACATCATTACAATACCAGCGCCTATTTGGGCGACTTATTAGTTACATGCTATTCCTTATTTAGCAGAAACCGAAGTTTTGGAAATTTTATCGGAAAAGGGTATTCAATTGCAGCTACAAAAGCCGAATTAAATATGGTTGCCGAAGGCTACTTTGCCAGTAAAGGAATTTTTGAAATTTGTGAGAAAGAAAATGTTCATTTACCGATAGCAAAATCAATTTTTGAAATTCTTTGGCAAGAAAAAAATCCAAAACAAGTTTTTCATCTTTTAGAAAAAGGAATGAAATAATTTTTTATTTAACTATTTTATAGAATCAATACATGTTACAGCATCATCAATTAATAGAAATTGCAAATGAATTTGGTACGCCCTTATATGTTTATGACAAATCCAGTATAGCAGAACAATACAAAAAATTGACCGATGCTTTTGAAGGAAAAAATACACGTTTTTTTTATGCTTGTAAAGCCTTGAGTAATATCAATATTCTTAAAATCATAAAAGAAATTGGAGCAGGCTTGGATACTGTTTCCATCAACGAAGTTTTGCTGGGAATAAAAGCAGGTTTTGAACCCAATAAAATTTTATATACGCCTAACTGTGTAGATTTTGAAGAAATCGAAAAAGCAAAAAACTTTGGTGTTCATATTAATATTGACAACATTTCGATATTAGAACAATTTGGTAATAAATTCGGCAACACTTATCCAATAATGATAAGATTGAATCCACACATTATGGCTGGTGGAAATTTAAAAATCTCAACTGGGCATATCAATAGCAAATTTGGTATTTCTATTCATCAGCTTCGCCATATTGAACGAGTGGTTTCTAAATTAAATATTGATGTAGAAGGTTTGCACATGCACACCGGTAGCGAAATAAAAGATATCGATATTTTTCTGCGTGGTTTGGATGTGATGTTGGATGTGGCTTCACATTTTCCAAATATAAAATACTTGGATTTGGGCAGTGGTTTTAAAGTGCCTTATAGCAACGATGACAAAGAAACTAATGTGGATTTGCTGGCGCAAAAACTCGAAGCCGCCATGCAAGAATTTAAAACAGAAACCAACAAAGAATTGGAAATATGGTTTGAACCAGGAAAATTTTTAGTAAGTAAAAGTGGCTATTTTTTAGCCAAAGTTAATGTCATAAAACAAACACCAGCTGCAGTTTTTGCAGGTTTAAATACAGGATTTAATCATTTAATTCGTCCAATGTTTTACGATGCTTATCATCAAATAGAAAACAGTTCAAATCCTGATGGCACTGAACGGATTTATACAATAGTTGGCAATCTTTGCGAAACAGACACTTTTGCTTGGGATAGAACCTTGCCCGAAACAAAAGAAGGCGATATACTTGTGTTTAAAAATGCAGGTGCTTATGGTTTTGAGATGGCTTCGAGTTTTAATTCTCGATGCAAACCTGCCGAAGTCTTGGTGGATGGTGAAAAAATAAATTTAATTCGAAAAAGAGAAACACTTGATGATTTGCTTGAAGGGCAAATAGAAATTTATTTAGGCAAAAGCATTCTGTAATCAACTCGAGTTTTTCCTTTAGAAATATCGTTGAGTTTGCTTTTTATCAATTTTCTTTTTAATGGCGAAAGATAATCGATAAATAATTTTCCTTCGATATGATCGTATTCATGCAAAATTATTCGAGCCGTGATGCCATCAAAAGTATTGGTATGTGGTTCGAAATTTTCATCCAAATAAGAAATAGTTACTTTTTCATCTCGCAACACATCTTCTCTTACTTTTGGAATAGAAAGGCAACCTTCGTTGTATTTCCAAGGAGTGCCAGTGGTTTCTATAATTTGTGCATTTATAAAAACCGCTTTTATTGGCTTTTCATTTTTATAAATCTCTTTTTCGTCATCTTCGGCACCCTCTATCATTTGCACACTATCTACTAAAAAAAGACGAATACCATGATTGATTTGTGGCGCAGCCAAACCCACGCCATTGCTATTATAGAGCGTTTCCCACATATTTGTAAGAAGTTCGTTTAAGTTTGGATAAGCAGGTGTAATATCTACACAAACTTTTCGCAACATTTCATGTCCATAGGCTACAACTGGTAAAATCATGGCGCAAAGATAAATTCTTTATTTTAATTCTTATTTTAAAAATAAGAACCAATAATTAATCTTTCATCACTTTTACGGTTACTTTTCTTTTTCCAGATGAAACAACTAATAAATAAGTGCCTGCTGGAAGATTTTCGGGAAGGGAAATAACTTGTTCATAGCTACCAGCTATTTGCTGCTTATTTTCTAAAAAGGTTTTTAGTTTTCTACCTGTCATATCCAATAAATAAATACTTATGTTTTCGGTATTTGTTAGGTTATAGCTTAGTTTGGTGTTATTAGTTATAGGGTTTGGATAGATGAGTGCTTGATCAATAGCTGTTGAAAAATCGATAACACCCAGGCTTAATCCTGAAATGTAGCGGGCTAGGGCGAAGTTATAATTTGAATTATTTTCAGAATATCCTGCAACTATTATTTTGTTATCGTGCTGAATTGCAACAGAATTACCATAATCAATTTTATTATTTCCAGAAACATCTGTTGTGATAATTCCATTATTTCCAAAACTACTGTCTCTATCTCCATTATTATGATATCGAACAATAGCAAAATCAACATCATTATTTTTGTATGTATATCCTGCAACAATAATTTTATTATCTGACTGTACTTTAACACACCTAGCAAAATCTTCATCATTATTTATATCAGTCATTAGTAATCCATTATTCCCAAAACTAGAATCAAGACTACCATTTGGAAGATAACGAATTAGGGAAAAATCAGAGTTTAAACCATTAAAGCTATATCCGCACATAATTATTTTATCATTTGACTGAATAGCTATTGATTCTCCATAGTCATAAGCTGACCCAATATTTGTAGTTACAATTCCATCATTACTAAAACTACTATCAAAACTACCATTTTGCAATAAACGCATTATAATATATTCATTATCATTACTGCTAGAAGAATAAACACCACCAATAACAATCTTTCCATCCTGCTGAATGACTATAGAAGAAGCTGAACCAAAATTAGTACCCCCAAAATCATAAATTAGCATTCCATTATTGTTAAAAGTAGTATCTAGAGTGCCATTCTCTAAGTAACGGGCAATTATAAAATCATAATAAGTATTAAAACTAAAATTATATCCTGCTACAACAATTTTTCCATCATTTTGAATTACAACTGATCGACAATTATCTTCTTGTCCAAAGTCAGTAGTTACTTTTCCATCATTATTAAAACTGCTGTCTAATAAACCATTTGATAAATATCGCAAAATTGCGAAATCTTTATTTAGGTTGCTGTGATTTGTTCCTGCTAGAATTATTTTGCCATTTTGATCTATTACTACAGAATTTCCTCTATTATCGTAGTTTCCAATGTCGGTAGTTACTTTTCCATCATTATTAAAACTACTGTCTAAATATCCATTTTGATTATATCTGGCAATAGCAAAATCTCCACTGCCTGAACCCACAACAATAATTTTACCATCAGATTGTAAAGCAACAGTTCCCCCAAAATCGCTATTTGCTCCAAAATCAGTTGTTACTATACCATCCCCATGAAAACTACTATCTAAATAGCCAAATTGAGCAAAAATGGGTAATGTAAAAACTTGGAGTGAAATGAATATAAGTAGTATTATTTTTTTCATTTAGGATTATTTATACTGCAATATACTCATTATATTTAACACAATAAAACAAAGGTTAACTCTTTAATTTAAAGTATTCTAATTAAAAAATACCAAATCCCTCTTCCATTCTTTACCTTTGTGCGGTGAACAAAGAAAGCCCTAAGTCTAGCAATTATATTTATCAATTCATCAGCTACCTTTTCCATCCTGCATTTGTGCCTGCTGTGGCAATGTTTTTTTTATTATTTGTTTATCAAGGCGCAGATATTATTATTCCGCAAGGAAAAAACCAACTTTGGTTTATCACCGCTTGTTTTTCTACTATTTTGTTTCCTTTGTTGGTGGTTTTTCTGATGTGGCGATTGCAGTTTATCAATTCTATAAAGCTGGAAACCCAACAAGAACGTTATGTGCCATTGATAGCCTCAATGCTTTTTTATTTTTGGGCATTTTGGGTATTTCACAAAAGTTTGGCTGCGCCAGCATGGATACAAGTTTTTTTATTAGGGATGTTTTTGGGCGTGGTGCTGTTGTTTTTAGTCAATTTATTTTTAAAATTAAGCATGCACACAGCAGCTTGGAGTGGCTTATTGACTTTTGCTTTGCTTATGCAAATTTTTGCAAAAAACCCACATACGGTTTTTCTTATTCTCGTTGGGCTTATTTTATCGGCTGTAATTTCAAGCCGAATAAAACTCCAAGCGCATACCAAAAAAGAAATCATAGCTGGAATACTAGTGGGTTTTTTAGCCATGCTTATTTCTTTTGGAATTAGTAAAATATAAATATTTTTTTATGCAACAAAAACCTATAATAGAAACTTGTTTTTCGCCCGCAATGCTCGATTTATATAAAATGGAAAATAGCATTGTAGTAATTATTGATATTTTTAGAGCCACATCTACCATGTGTGCTGCCTTGGATAATGGCGCCACAGAAATCATTCCAGTAGATGATGTGCAAGAATGTATAACTCTTGGAAATACAACGCCAAACAGCCTTACAGCTGGCGAACGCAATGGAAATATTGCAGAAGGTTTACAGTTTGGAAATTCGCCATCAGTTTTTACAAAAAATTTAATCGTAGGAAAAAAACTAATTTTAACCACCACAAATGGCACCAGACTTTTGCACATGTGCAAAAATGCACACGAAATTATTATTGGTTCTTTTCTTAATCTTGATGCCATTTGCAACTATTTAATTCAAGAAAAAAAACCAGTTTTGCTTGCTTGTGCTTCTTGGAAAGATCGGTTTAATTTAGAAGACAGTCTTTTTGCAGGTGCTGTATATGAACAAGTAAAAGATTATTTTGAAATGAATTGCGATAGCACTCGTGCTGCTTCTATTTTATATAATAATGCAAAAGAAAACTTGTTTGTATCTATTAAAGACAGTTCTCACTTTTTACGTCTATCACAATTTGGTCTTCAAGAAGACATGCGCTATTGTTGCGAAATAAACAAACACAATGTGCTGATAAAATATGATGGCACATCATTGAAAAAATATTAAATCATTTTATGAAATTGCAACTTGATTTTCCGGTTATTTCGTATAAAAATAAAATCGATTACGATTCAAAAATTTTATTAATTGGCTCATGCTTTACCGAACATATTTTTGGTTTTTTGAATAAAGCAAAATTTGATGTTGCTCAAAACTCACATGGAAATTTATTTAATCCCATCAGTATTAAGAATGCTTTTGAGGAATTGGTATTGAATAAAAAGTATAGCGAAGCCGATATTTTTCAAGAAAATGATATTTGGCATTCGTGGATGCATCACAGCCAATTTTCCAATACCGATAAAAATAATATGCTTGAAAATATAAATTCAACGAATGATTATTTTCATCATTTTTTAAAAAAAACCACCAAAGTTATTATCACGCTAGGGAGCGCATTTGCCTATTGGCACATTGAAAAACGTTTTTTTGTTTCCAATAATCATCGGTTGAATGCCAAGTTGTTTGAAAAAAAACTATTGCCTATTGAAGAAATTTTTTCAGCATTAGAAGAAATAAAATTGCTATTAAAAAAAATAAATCCTGCAATAGAAATCATTTTTACCATAAGCCCAGTGCGCCACATAAAAGATGGCATCGTGGAAAACAATAGAAGCAAAGCCCGATTGCTAGAAGCCGTTCATGATTTTTGCGATAAAAATGAAGATGCTTTTTATTTTCCGGCTTATGAAATTGTGATTGATGTATTGAGAGATTATCGTTTTTATGATGTGGATATGGTGCATCCAAATTTTTTGGCAACCCATCTTGTTTGGAAATCCTTTTTAGACAATTGTATCGATGAAAATTGTGTGCCTTTGATTGAAAAATTGCAACAATTATCAAATGCTTTAGCACACAAGCCCCAACATCAAGATAGCGATGCGCATCAAAAATTTTTGAACGAACAATTATTGCTATGCAATAATTTAATGGAGCAATATCCTTTTTTGAATTTAGAAAATGAAATTCAAACTTTTAAAACAAAATTAAACCCATAAAAAAATCCTTTTGAAATGAATCAAAAGGACTTTTATATATTTTTATTTAAAGAACTATTTTTTAGTAGCTACTAAATTTACAGAAATATCCACTTTTGGATAAATGAATTTATCTTTTAAACTTTCGTCGTTGCCATAATGCATTCCCCATTGAGTTCTATCGATAGTTACTTTTCCTAAAGCCAAAATATTGTTTCCTTCAGTTTTTACAGAAATAGGAAAAGATACGTTTTTAGTACTATCTTTTAATGTTAAATTTCCACTTAACAAATGTGTGCCAACAGCAGTATCTTTAGAAACCTCACATGTTGTAATTTCAAATTTTGCAGTTGGATATTTTCCTGCGTCAAAAAAGTCAGGAGATAACAAGTGACCAATTAATTTATAAGAATCTGTAGTGTCTTTATCCATAGATTTCATAGAACTAATATCGATAGAAAAGTTTCCTGCAGTAATATTACCATTTTCTACAGTTAAGGTTCCTTCTTTTATAGCAAATGCACCATCATGAGCATGAGTTGGTGTAGCACCATAAAACCCAAGAGAACTTGCTGGTTCGATTGTGTAAACATCGCCAGATGCAGCAGCTACTTCTTTTGTTTCTGCAGCTTCAGTTGTTTCTCCTTTTGGTTCATTATTGCACGAGAAAAGAAATAAAGCACAGGCTAAAATAGATAAGATTGAGGTTTTCATATTTTTTTATTTTTTTGCAAAAGTAAAGAAAAAATACTATTTGAGCTATTTTAATGTAATTAGTAAAAAGTTAAGATTTGCATAAATAATTTATAAAGCAAGGCTTATATTTGCAGTCTAATTTTTAAAGAAAAGATAACATGCAAGAAAATAGCAATAAAACAGCTGAAGCAAATTTATCCTCATTAGGAATAAATGCTTCAACAATTCATTGGAATTTAACACCAAAAGAATTGAGTGATCAAACGGTAATGTTGGGGCAAGGCTCAATTACAAATATGGGTGCATTAGCTGTAAATACAGGAAAATTTACAGGTCGTTCGCCGAAAGATAAATTTACTGTAAAAGATAGCTTGACAGAAAATTCAGTAGATTGGGGTGATATAAATTTTGCCATCAGCCCAGAACATTTTGATAAAATATACAGTGATATGTGTGCTCACTTAAACGAAAAAGAACTTTGGGTAAGAGAAGCTTATGCTTGTGCTCACGAAGAACATCGTTTAAATATTCGAGTTATCAACGAAACGCCATGGGCAAATCTTTTTTGCTATGATTTATTTCTTCGTCCAACTGCTGAAGAATTAAAAACTCAAGTAGCTGAATGGATTATTTTGCAAGCACCAAGTTTTGAGGCAAACCCAGAAATACATGGAACAAGACAAGGAAATTTTACAATTGTAAATTTTACCAAAAAAACAATTTTGATAGGAGGCAGTGCGTATACTGGTGAAATGAAAAAAGGAATTTTTGGTGTATTGAATTTTATTTTACCACACCAAAAACAAGTTTTAAGCATGCATTGCTCAGCAAATGAAGGAGCAGATGGCGATGTGGCTTTGTTTTTTGGATTGAGTGGAACAGGAAAAACAACTTTGAGCGCAGATCCATTAAGAAAATTAATAGGCGATGATGAGCATGGTTGGGATAATGAAAGTGTGTTTAATTTTGAAGGAGGTTGTTATGCAAAATGTATTGATTTGACAGAAGAAAAAGAACCACAAATTTTTGCAGCCATAAAACCAAATGCACTTGTAGAAAACACCACTTATATTGGCGACAGCAATGAAGTAAATTTTATGGATGGCTCAATAACAGAAAATACAAGAGTAGCTTATCCGATAAATCATATTAGTAATGCAAAAGAACCAAGTATTGGTGCTAGTCCAAAAAATATTTTCTTTTTAACTTGTGATGCTTATGGCATTTTACCTCCAATATCAAAATTAAATACTTCGCAAGCAATGTATCATTTTATTTCAGGATATACGGCTAAAGTAGCTGGAACAGAAGTAGGTGTTACAGAACCACAAGCAACATTTTCAGCATGTTTTGGTAGAGCATTTTTACCATTGCACCCAACTAAATATGCAGATTTATTAGGAAAAAAACTTAATGACAATCCTGATATCAACGTATGGTTGATAAACACTGGTTGGAGTGGCGGTGGCTACGGAGTTGGAAACCGAATGAAACTTTCTTATACAAGAGCAATGATAACAGCTGCTTTAAAAGGTGAATTGGATGGAGTAGAATATCAAAATCATTCTGTTTTTGGTATGGCCATTCCAAAAACTTGTCCAAATGTACCTGAAGAATTATTAGTTCCTCAAAACACTTGGGCAGATAAGGAAGCGTATAATAAAACTGCTAACCATTTAGCAAATTTGTTTAATACAAATTTTGAGAAATATGCATCACAAGCTAGTGATGAAATTTTATCAGCTTCACCAAAAGTGTTGCAGGATAATTAATGAATAGCATAGTTTTATAAAATATAATTAAAAAAAATACAAAGCAACATTTTTAATATGTTAGCTTTGTATTTTTATTATAAATCAGTATTACAAAAATGTATCGGATAAAATATCAATTTGAGGAAAAAGGAAAAGAAGCAATTACAATAGAAAATGCTGAAGATGGATTTAGTATTTTAGAAATTGCATTGAAAAATAAAATTGAAATACACCATAATTGCGGAGGTGTTTGTGCTTGTAGTACTTGCCATGTATATATAAATAAAGGTTCTCAATTTATCGAAGAATTGTCTGATAAAGAAGAAGATTTTATAGATAGAGCAAAAAACCCAAGAATTGAATCTCGGCTTTCTTGCCAATGTGAATTACTAAAAGGTGAAGGCGAAATTGTAATAACCGTTCCAGATCAAACATTAATTCAAGGCGAATAAAAAAATAAAAATTATGACATTTGAACCTCCAATTTATTGGCAAGACCACGAAGATATTGCACTAAAACTTTTTGAAAAATTTGGTAATGACATGAATGAAAGTAAAATTTATCGAATTCGTTTTACTGATTTACTAGAATGGGTGC
>JAGNRR010000143.1 GCA_017988595.1 Chitinophagaceae bacterium | reverse complement strand
GATATACATTCATAGGAACGTGCTCAGAGAGGTCGATATGGTCAAAAAGAGTTCAATATTTTCTATAAAATCAGTTCCTTTGGATCAAAAATTTTGGTCTGAGTTTTCTTCAAAATATTGGGAAAAAAAACATTTACAAGTCAAAAATTTTAAATCATCTCTGCAAAAAATGGATGAAGCGGCAGTTTTTAAACTTTTAGTCTCATATAGTGACCAGTGCCGAAAGAATAAAAATCCAAAAGGATTCAAGTTTTATATTCATGGAATGCAGACGAGTGAATCAGATATTTTACAAATACTGCCAGATCGAAAAGATAAAAATTTTTTATACACCAATCAAATTTTTAATACTGAAACTTTAGATAAAGTAGTTGATGATTTAGAAGATTTAGAAAAAAAGAAAAATGAAAATTTAAAAACCATTCAATTGAATGAAGAATTCCGTAAAGAATTTTTAATGAATTTGGCACATGAATTAAAAACCCCTATTTTTTCAATACAAGGTTATCTGTCAACATTAATTGATGGGGCAATGTATAACAACAAAGTGAATGTTGATTTTTTACAAAATGCTTCAAATGCAGCAGATAGGCTTGCCACTTTAGTTTCAGACCTCGATGTAATTTATAAATATGAATTTAAGCAAATAAAACTTGAACAAGAATTATTTTCTATTCAAGAATTGATAAAAGAAGTTTTCTTGGAATTATTACCCATGTCAAAATTATCAACCAATAGAATGAATATAAAACCTGGCTGCGAAAAAGATTTTAAAGTTGCTGGAGATCGATCTAGAATAAAACAAGTATTAATAAATTTAATTTCCAATGCCTTGAAATATGGAAAAAACAATGGAGAAACGCTTGCAGGAGTTTATGAAATCGATAAAGATTTAATCTTAATAGAAATTCAAGACGATGGAATTGGTATTGCACCAAGTCATGTTAATCGTGTTTTTGAACGATTTTACAGAACGGATGAAGCTCGTGTAAGAACTGAAGGTGGCTCAGGATTGGGATTGGCAATTGTAAAACATATTGTGGAAGCACACGGACATCGAATTAATTGCAGAAGTACTGTAGGCGAAGGCTCTACGTTTAGTTTTACACTTTCTAGAAATTTAAATTAAGTTCTTTTATTGAAAAGAAAGTTTTTCGTATCTCAAACTTTTTAAACTTGGATTTATAGCAAAAGCATCATTAAAATATCGTTCTGCTTTTGCAGTATTGCCTTGTTTGTAAAATGTCATACCATAAGCATAAATTAATTCTGCATCGTTTTTATTGTATTCAAACATTTTATTAATTTCTTTTCTTGCATCATCGAAACGCTCAAGTTTCATTAATGTTTCTGCAATAGATAAATTGATGTCTTTACTAAATGGATCGTTTTCTTTTGCTTCATTAAAATAGTTTAAAGCTTCATTATAATTTTTTAAAACTAAATTAGCTTCAGCAATATTCAAGTAAATTGTTTTTTGATTTGTATAACCTTTGTCAATTGCAACTTTATATTCTTTAATAGCTTCAATCATTTGATTATTATCATATAATGAATTTGCAAGTTCATATTGATATGCAGCATTCGTTGGGTCAAATTCAGTGCATTTTTTATAATAAACTCCAGCTAGTCTAAAATTTTGCAATTGTCTGTAGCACTTTGCTAAACTAAGATTAACGCTATTGTTTTGTACATTAATTGGCAAATTTGAAAACAATTCAATTGCTTTTGGATAATGTTTTATTTGATAAAATGTTTGAGCAAGTTGAATAATTATTTTTGAATCAGTTGGTTTTAATTTTAATGCAGCTTCTGCAAATTGATTGCTTTTTCCTTTTTGATTACTAAAACTATACATGTATGCCAAATATGAATTATATGTAACTGATTTTGGAGAAATTTTCACCAATTCTTCTAAAATTGGTAATGCTTTAAAATAGGTTTTATTTTCAAAATAAGTTTCCGCCAAAGCCTTTTTAATTTCAATGCTATTTGGCGCTTCTTGAAGTGCTTTTTCAAAATGTTTTACAGCTTCTATAGAATTTCCTTTTTTTAGCCAAGACAACCCTAGTTCATAACTAGAATCGTTAGCAAATAAAATTGAAGGAATGCATAAAATAATTAATAAAAGAGTTGAGAATAGTGTTTTCATAATAGTAATGTTTCTTTATTAAAACATTCAATTATTATGCCAAGTGTAAGTTATATATTAATATTCTTTAACCTAAACTATAATCGCCTCAATATCAGCACTTTAAGACCATTTGCAGTTGGCATTTATCAAAAATCTATTAGTTCATACTTATAATAAATGCTAGATATTTGCAGATTTCCTGCTTATGTAACAAGAAATGAATTGTAAAATATAGATAATCTTGATAAAATAAATTTCTTTACTTCTCTAAAGCTTTAATGCCTCTAAACATTCTATTTAATCTTAAATCAAATAGATTTTTTCCATAGCTCAGCCATATAAACCATGCTTTTCCCACCACATGATCTTCAGGAACAAAACCCCAAAATCTTGAATCTAATGAATTATGACGATTATCGCCCATCATCCAATAATAATTCATTGATGGTGTATATTGAGTAGCAACCTTGCCATCAATTTTTATTTCTGTAGTTGTTACTTCTAATGTATGATGTTCATATTCAGTAATTAAAGTTCTATAAAGTGCAATATTTTGAGGAGTAATAGAAATTGGTTTTCCTTTTGCAGGGATTGTTATCGGACCATAAAAATCTTGATTCCATTTAAAATTAATAGTGTCTTGTGGAAAACAATCTATTTGTGGAATATTTAAACCAATTTTTTGATATGTTGTATCGAACAATTCAATTTTTAAAGCAGGATTATTTTTAATTGCATTATAATTTTCATTTGTTAAACAAAATAAATCAGGTCTTGATGCTTCACCAATATTATAAATTCCTAAATCATCAAAAATTGCTGGGTCAAAACTTTTACCTTCTACTTGATGAATGGAATACATAAACTGCATATGTTTTGGTTGATAGCCTTTTTCACCATTAACATATAAAACTCTATCTTTTATTTCTAATACATCGCCAGGGACACCCACACATCTTTTAATGTAATTTTCTTTTTTATCTACAGGTCTATTATTTTCTTTATCTGCTGGATAGTTAAAAACAACATCATCATTTCTTTCTACATGACAGCTTCCCCAAATTCTTTTATAAGGCCATTTCACCGCTTCGCTATACGATTTTCCACCAAATAATGGCATAGTATGATGTACAAAGGGAATTGCTAAAGGTGTCATGGGCAATCGAGGTCCATAATGCATTTTGCTTACAAATAAATAATCGTTTACCAATAAAGATTTTTCCATAGACGGAGTTGGAATGGTATATGCTTCAAACAAAAAAGTTCGAATAATAGTTGCAGCCACAATTGCAAAAACTGCAGCATCGAGCCATTCTCTCAGAAAAGTTTTCTTTTTTGCGTTTTCTTTTTTCTTAAATATTGCTAAAGGATTAAATGCCATTAATTATTTATTTTAAGTTGTAAAAATACAACTCCATTTCTTAAAAAAATATTAAAATATTACTGCATTTAAATTTAAACATTTACTTGAGGTACTATAATAATTCCTTTACAAGTTGAATTGTTTTTTAAATTCATAAAAATTTCGAGCAAACTATTTTTAATTTCATGTTGATGAGCTGCATTTTTTTTCATTTTTATCAAAAGTTCTTGTAAATAATAATTTCTAATTTTTGCCACAGGTGGTTTTGCCGGTCCAACAATTTGCAAGGTGTCCAGTTTTATAATTTCTTTATGTAAAAGTTGTGCAGCGGTGTCTAACCTGGCTTCGTTTTTATGTTTCAATGTAATTTTTATTAAACTTGAAAAAGGTGGATAATTAAATACTTTTCGTTCGTTTAATTCTTGCAATAAAAATTCTTTTGTTGCATGTTGTTGCACAAATTTTATCACAGGATGTGATGCTCTATAGGTTTGAATAATCACTTGACTGTCTTCATCTTTTCTGCCAGCTCTGCCACTTACTTGTTCTAACAATTGATATACTTTTTCATTTACTTTATAATCAGGAAAAGTTAATAAACTATCAGCATTAATTACACCAACTAAATTTACATTTGAAAAATCTAAACCCTTTACCAACATTTGAGTCCCAACTAAAATATCAATTTCTTTGTCCTCAAATTTTTTAATTGTTTCCTCAAATTTATTTTTTGTTTTCATTACATCCCAATCAAAACGCTCAACTTTTGCTTTTGGAAATATTTTTTCAATTTCTTCTTCAATACGTTCTGTGCCAAAGCTTTTAGAAATCATTTTATGATGCCCACAAGCCATACAATGTTGAATAGTTTTGTAAACTGTTCCACAATAATGACAATGCAATTTATCTGAAGATTTATGAAAGGTCAATGAAATATCACATTGATGGCAATTAGGCACCCAACCACAAACACTGCAAAGTTGAAACGGAGAATACCCACGACGGTTTTGAAAAAGAATAACTTGTTTTTTTTGTTGCAAAGATTTATCAATATTTATCAATAATTTTTCTGTAAAAATATTGGTGTTATTTTCTTTTCCAAGTGTACTTTTCATGTCTTCAATAATAACCTCTGGAAGTTTTGCTTGTCCAAATCGTTCATTTAATTCTTCAAGTAAATATTTTCCAGATAGTGCATTATGATAACTTTCTACAGATGGAGTAGCACTTCCTAATATAATATTTGCATTTAATTTATTTGCTAAAAAAATAGCAGCATCACGTGCATGATAACGAGGTGCAGGATCTTGTTGAATGTATGAGCCATCGTGCTCTTCATCTATAATTACTAAACCCAAATTTTTAAAAGGTAAAAAAAGCGCTGAGCGAGCACCAATAATTATTTTATATTCGCCATGCATGGTTTTTTGCCAAATTTCTAATCGTTCATTATTATTAAATTTACTGTGATATACGCCAACAACATCACCAAAATGTGCATGTAATTTTTGAATAATTTGAACTGTTAATGCAATCTCGGGGAGTAAATAAAAAACTTGTTTCTGCTTTAATAATGCATCTTCAATTAATTTAAAATATATATGTGTTTTGCCACTTCCTGTAATTCCTTGAAGCAATGTTGTTTTTTTTTCTGCAAAATTTTTTTTAATATTTGTATATACTTTTTCCTGATTCTCGCTCAATATTATGT
>JAGNRR010000142.1 GCA_017988595.1 Chitinophagaceae bacterium | reverse complement strand
CACCTAAATTGTGTAATGGAATTTTTACTGAAGTAGAAATAATATTTATAATTCGACCAAATTTTTGAGATTTCATATTTGGTAAAATTGCAGTAGCCAAGGTATGATTATTGATTAAATGCAAATTTAAAGCACTTAAAAAATCTTCGGGTTTGGCATTTTCAATTAATCCCGCTGGCGGACCACCGGTGTTATTTACCAAAATAGAAATATTTTTTTCTTTTATAAAATCTTCAATAGCCGTTTTTACATTTTCAGTTTTAGAAAAATCGGCTAAAACAAAACCATGTTGTTGTCCTTTGCTGGTATCGAGCAAATTGCAATTTTCTTTTAATTTTTCAACATTGCGAGCCATCAAAAAAACATTTGCGCCAAGCAACGCAATTTCCTGAGCAATTGCCCATCCGATGCCTTGTGTGCTTCCGCAAACTAATGCATTTTTATTTTTTTAATCTAAATTCATAAAGATTCAAAGTTAATTCAATTTCAAAAAAATCGTTCCTAATAATTCTATTATCTTTGTGGATTACATTTATTCTAAACAAGAACTCATCTTATAAAATTTCTTCGTAAATTTGAAAAAAACTAAAATGAGAACTGCATTACAAGTTGATATAACATTTGAACAAGTTCTTGCATTGGTAAAACAATTACCAACAAAAGAAAAAATAAAACTCACTAAAGAATTAGAAAAAGAAGGTATTGATACAAAATTATCAATGCTTTTAAACTCTTTTAAAACTAAAGAATTACAAATTAAAACTATAAATAAAGAAGTAGAGATTGTAAGACAACAAGTTTATGAAAGCAAAAAACATTAAGGTTATTTTTGACACAAATGTTTGGATTAGTTTTCTTATTGGCAAACGTTTGTCTTTTATTAAAAATTATATTTCAACAGGTCAAATTACAATAATTGTTTCAGATCAACTTTTAGAAGAAATAAAAATTGTAACAAGTAGAGATAGATTAAAAAAATATTTTCCAAAAGAAAGTGTTATTGCACTCATCGAATTGCTTGAAACTATTGGCGAAAAAGTTGAAGTAAAACCTATACATTTTATAAATAGAGATCCAAAAGACAATTTTTTACTAGATTTAATTGAATTTTCAAAAGCGGATTATTTAGTTACAGGAGATAAAGATTTATTAGTTCACCATCCATTTAAAACAGCTTTAATTTTGACACCAGCTAATTTTGAATTAATATTTTATCAAGAATAAAATATTTCAATTTCAAAAAAATCGTTCCTAATAATTCTATTATCTTTGTGGGTTAAGAAAGTATTGTTATGTTAGAAATTCAATTATTACGTCAAGAAAAAGAGGCGGTTATAGAAAAATTAAACCTCAAAAATTTTGATGCGGCATCGATTGTAGAAAAAATTTTAATGCTTGATGAAGAGCGCCGAAAAATTTTGGCAGAAAATGAAACTGCATTAGCGTTTATTAATTCGGCTTCAAAAAACATCGGAAAATTAATGGCTGAAGGCAATAAAGATGAAGCAGAAAAAATAAAACTAGATGTTGCAGCACAAAAAGAAATTAGTAAAATGCTAGCTGAAAAACTTGCTGATATTGAAACAGAACAACATGATGCATTGGTGCAATTGCCCAATTTGCCTCAAAAAATAGTTCCTCCAGGCAAAACGCCTGAAGAAAATGAAGTGGTAAAAACAACCGAAATTCCTACACTTGCCGAAATTGCTTTGCCTCATTGGGATTTGTGCGAAAGGTATCAATTGGTAGATTTTGAATTGGGCAATAAAGTTACCGGAGCAGGTTTTCCGTTTTACAAAAACCAAGGTGCAAAATATCAACGGGCATTAATACAATATTTTTTAGATTTTAATACTGCTGCCGGCTATCAAGAATATCAAGCGCCATTGATGGTAAATAATGCAAGTGCTTATGGTACTGGAAATTTGCCCGACAAAGAAGGACAAATGTATTATATGCCCGAAGATGATTTTTACATGATTCCAACTGCCGAAGTGCCACTTACTAATATTTTTAGAAACGATATTTTAAAGCAACAAGATTTGCCGATAAAACTTACAGGCTACACACCTTGTTTTAGACGAGAAGCTGGAAGCCATGGAAAAGATGTGCGTGGATTAAATAGACTTCATCAATTTGACAAAGTGGAAATTGTACAATTTATTGAACCAGAAAAATCTAAACAAGCACACGATGAAATGGTGGCGCATGTTGAAAAATTAATTCAAAGTTTGGAATTACCTTATAGAATTTTACGTTTGTGTGGTGGTGATATGAGTTTTGCATCATCGCTTACTTACGATTTTGAAGTGTATAGCGGAGCGCAAAAACGTTGGTTGGAATGTAGTAGTGTTTCAAATTTTAAAACCTTTCAAAGCAATCGAATGAAAATTCGATATAAAGATGAAAATAATAAATCGCAATTAATTCATACACTGAATGGTTCATCGTTGGCATTGCCTAGAATTTTGGCATGTTTGCTCGAAAATTTTCAAGAGGAAGATGGCATACGAATTCCAAAAGTATTGGTTCCTTATTTTGGAAAAGATAAAATAATGCTTTGATGCAAGATTTGATTTATCATCAAAATAATAAGAATGAAGATAATAAATTTTCAATATTAATTCCTAGCTGGAATAATTTAGCGTATTTGAAAACATGTATTGAAAGCATCGAAAAAAATTCTTTTTATACGCATCAAATTATTGTATTGATAAATGAAGGGATTGATGGCTCAATAGCTTGGGCAAAATCAAAAGATAATATTGATTATATTTTGAGTAAACAAAATATTGGTATTTGTTATGGATTAAATGCTTGTTTAAGTTTAGTAAAAACGGATTACGTGCTTTATTTAAATGATGATATGTATGTATTGCCCAAATGGGATTTTTATTTAAATGAAGAACTAAAAAATGTAGGACATCATCATTTTGTGTTTTCATCTACAATGATTGAGCCTTATGAAAGCAAAAACAAATGTGTGCTTTTTGGCGATTATGGCAATTCGCTTAATGATTTTAAAGAAGCAAAACTGCTTGGTGAATTTGAACAATATGAAAAAAAAGATTGGAGTGGAAGTTCTTGGCCTCCACTTTTAATGCATAAACAAACATGGAATTTAGTTGGCGGAATGAGTATTGAGTTTTCGCCAGGAATGTATTCCGATCCTGATTTAAGCGCAAAACTTTGGCATGCAGGCATTAGACTTTTTAAAGGAATAGGAAAAAGTAGGGTTTATCATTTTGGAAAAAAATCGACAGGAAAAATTTCTCAATCCGATGCAAAACAAAAATTCATAAAAAAATGGGGCATGAGCGCATCGTTTTTCTATAATAAATTTTTACTCATGGGAAATGATTTTGAAGGTGAATTGAAAGAGCCTCATATAAGTATAAAAGATAAAATAAAAAATAAATTAAAACTGCTTTGGGCTTAAAGCTTAAGTTTTACGAAAGCAAAAAAGTAGCGGCTAAAATAGCATTGTTTTTATCATTTAGAAAAATACTAATGGTTTCAGAAAAGGGATAAAAACTAATTTCTTCAAGATCAAAATATAAATTTTGCGTAGTACAAATTTGTATCTGCGGATGCAATTCTTCGGTAATTTTTTCCCAATCATCATCTAATGTAAGATGCTCATATTGTTTGCGCCATTGTTTAAAAACTGGCGAATGGGTGTTTAAATAAATATCAATTTCGGCAATAGGACCTAATTGAGCCACACCCGAACCAATAAAAACTCCTTTACAAAAAATAGTTACTTCAAAGCGAGCATTCCTCATTATTTCGTAAGGAATATTATAATCACAAAGGGACATAAATCAAATATATGAAATGTTTTAAAATGCGGTTATTTCGTTAAGGATATTTTTCAGTGTCTTGTTGAGATTGAAAAACTGCAAGAATTTTTACCTTATTTTCCTTTTCCAATAGTTCGAAAAAAATTAAATAGGGGAAATTTTTCATTGGAAGGGCTCTGTAGTTTTTTACTCTAATTTGAAAATACGGATTCGATTCTAGTATTGAATAACAATTTTGCAATTCGTTATAAAAATTTAAAGCAATTACCGCATTAGCTTTTTTAAAATAATAATCTTCAGCATTTTCAATATGTTGTTGTGCTATTGGTGTAATAATAATACTAAAAGCCATATTTATCTTTCAATAGCCTGTTGGATGTTTCTTTAGTAATAGATTGATGGATAGGCATTTGGCTACTTTCATCTAGGATATTTAATACCTCTTGATTTATAAAAAAATCACTTTGATTGACAATAGTTGCATTTGGAATGTTGTCAATATATTGTTTAAGCTCATTTTCATATGCCTCAGGAATATTTAATAATACTTGTTTCATGTTGGTAAAGTTAATATTTTTTTTAATTAAAAAACTCCAATTTATATTCTAATGAAATCTTTTTGATAGCAAATGCATTTGATAATAATATTTGCCTATTGGCATTTGATGCCATTTGGTATCATTGGAATATTGATTTTTGAATCCATAATCGCAGGATAACCAAAACGAATTTGTGAAAATATTTCTATCATGAATAAACTTTTCATATCTTTCCTTTAAAGTAAATGAAAAATTTGGAAATTCTTTCTCAAGTCCTTCAAATTTTGTTTTTAAATCCTTGGTTTTTGGATTTGAATATTCTAAAATAAATGTTGTTGGAATTGTACTTTCATCTCTATACATTTTTTTTAAAAGGTTTTTAAAAAAAGATAAATCATTGTCATTTTCAAAAATATATGGATCGCTAATTACAAGCCAATTACAATTTGGCAAATCAATGAATATATCAGAAAGGGGCGTTTCGGTATCTTTAGGAATAACTTTTAAAGAGCCATCAATGTTTTTTGAATGAAATTTTAAATCTTTTGAAATGCAAATAATACCAAATTCTTTTTCGATACTCTTACAAATTTGTTCTGTATCGTTTAAGAAAATATAATTAGGAATTTTATTATTTAATTGATAATAATCATTGATTTTTTTATGTCTAAAAATTTCAATATTTTCTTTACAGCTTTTTCGTTGGAGAGAAGCGCCTGGTATTGGTTGGCGAGCGCATTCTTGCGTGTTTGCAAAATACTGACATAATCTTCACGATTGAGCGGTTTTAATTCGACGCGAATTGGAAACCGTCCCTGAAGCTCCGGAATAAGATCGGTAACCGAGGCGATGTGAAACGCGTCGGCGGCGATAAACAGTATGTGGTCGGTTTTCACCGAACCATGGCG
>JAGNRR010000141.1 GCA_017988595.1 Chitinophagaceae bacterium | reverse complement strand
GTACAATAGATTTAATAATTTTTATGAGTTTTAAGGCGATGTTTTGTGAATAATATTGAAAAAATTTATTTAAAAGAAACCAATAATTTGGAAGAAATGAAAGAAAGTTTTTCATTGATAAAACAATTAACAACGAGCTTGACTGCAAAAAGTTATACGTCGATGTTGAAAAAAATGGTTCCGTTTAACTATTTTCAATTGCAAGCATATATTGATGAACAATTAGTAGGCGTAAGTGGATTTTGGCTTCAAACAAAATTGTATATTGGTTCTTACTTAGAAATTGATAATTTTGTAGTGGATACTAATTTTAGATCAAAAGGCATTGGCGAAAAAATTATTTTAGCATTAATAGAGATTTCCAAAAATAAAAATTGTAAAGCGATAATGCTGGATGCTTATTTAGAAAATACAAAAGCCCATAATTTGTATAAAAAATATGGTTTTAAACCCGAAGGATATCATTTTATAAAAAAAATAAATTAAAACAAATAAATTATGTCAGAAGAAGTATACAATATAGAAAGTGCACGATACATTTTTGTTATCGAAGATGATGCCATTCAAACCGAAATGCTCAAAGATTATCTTACAGAAAGATATTTACTGGAAGTGAAAACCTATACTAATGGAGAAGATGCATTGAATGATGTGGCAAAATTCAAACCAGAAATTGTAGTGCTAGATTATCATTTAAATTCAAGTAACAGAGCTGCTAAAAATGGAATTGAAATTTTAAAAGAAATTAAAGCTAAAAGTCCTGAATCAAAAGTAGTAATGTTTTCAGGCGAAGACAATTTGAATATTGCTCTTGAAAGCATGAAAAGTGGATCTTACGACTATATTATCAAAGGCGAAACGGCTTTTAATAAATTAGAAAATGTAATTAATAAATTGGGCGATTTGCATAAAATGGAATCTATAAATAAAGCACAAAAAAGAACAATTACTATGTTAGGAATAGTGATTGCAATTATTGTAATTGTTGCTTTTATAGTTGTTGCAAAATTGCAAAAATAAAATTTAATGACTTTCGAGCACTTGTTTTATTGCTTTTAACTCATCTCTTATTTCTAGTAAAATACTATCTTGATTAGTCGAATTTATTGCTGGTTGAATTTGTTGTGTTTTTGATTTTATAAGCACTTCACGTTGTTGAAGAATTTCTTGTTTAAAATTTTCAGCATCATTAATACCTAACATACTCATCATATTGTAATTATGTGCTCCGCCACCACCACCTGCCGTTTCAAGTCTTATTAAAGTTAATCCAAAATAACGCAAAATTGGTCCTCCAATAAATGATAAATCCTGAATATTTTCCAAAGGAATCGTTTTTTCAATATGAACGATTAATCCTTTAGAAAATTTTAAATTCTTTGTACTTAGTTCACATTTCAACGTGTGAAAATATTTATTACTAAGCATTTGCCCTAAGCCAAAGATCCAAAATGGAACTAAAATAATTCCAATAATTGAAGTGATTAATGTAATTAAAACAACAAAAAAAATATAAGTTTTCACTTTGTTGTTGAATGTAGCAGCAAGTAATAATTTTTCTTCTTGTATCATAAGCATAAATATAAAATATTTTATATCAAATCAACAAGTTATTTTTGAAGTATGAAAAAAATTGCAAAGCCAGAAAGAATAGAACACGCACTTTATTATAATGAATTTATCGATTTAGTAGATGAAAATGAATCGGTTTTAATGCAATTAAAAAATAACGCAAAAGAGATTGAATTTTTACTGAAATCCTTGACCAATGAAACCTTGAATAGTTCTTATGCACCAGAAAAATGGTCAATAAAAGATATTTTAATGCATTTGTGTGATTGCGAAAGAGTTTTCTTGTATCGAGCAATGCGTTTTGCAAGAGGAGATCGAAGTGCACTTTCTTTTTTTGATGAAAATGAATATGCTAAGCAAGCCAAAGCAAATGATTTAACCATAAAATATATTTTAAAAGAATATAAAACTGCTCGAGCAACAACTTTAGCATTTTTTCAAAACCAACGCGTGGCTACATTAAAAAAATGTGGTATTTCAAGCAATGCAAGTATGAGTGTAAGAGCTTGTGCTTGGATAATTTGTGGCCATGAATTACATCATTTTAATGTCATTAAAACTAGATATTTAAATTTATAAATATTAATTTTTTATGAATTTAAAACCCTGATTAATGTATATTTGCTTTCCATTTTTTTAATTAAATTTTTTTGCATTGGCACTTTTAGGAAACATCATAAAACGTTCATTAAAAATTCAAGAGCAATTTCGATTAAAAAATTCTACACCTAGAAATTATCAATTACAACAATTAAATCGATTGCTTAAAGAAGCCAATCAAACGGCATTTGGGCAACATTTTCAATTTAAAAAATTGTTGAAAAATGATGATTTGTATGAAAATTTCAAAAAAAATATTCCCGTTTTTAATTATACTTCTATGTATGAAAATTGGTGGCACAGATGTCATCAAGGAGAAATTGATGTCGCTTGGCCAGGTAAGGTAAAGTATTTTGCACTTAGTTCTGGTACGTCAGAAAGTGCCAGCAAACATATTCCTGTTACAGACGATATGGTGAAGTCAATTAAAAAAACTGGTTTCAAACAATTTTGTAGTTTAAATAGATTTAATCTGCCATCTGGCACTTTCGATAAAGGTGTTTTAATGCTAGGAGGAACAACAAAATTGAATGATAACGGCGATTTTTATGAAGGGGATATGAGTGGAATTTCGGCAAAAGAAATGCCCAAATGGCTGTCCTATTTTTTCTATAAACCAGGCATTGGAATATCGAAAAGAACGAAATGGGAAGATCGAATAAAACTAATTGTGCGTAAATCTAAATCATGGGATGTGGCAATTGTTTGTGGTGTGCCAGCTTGGGTTCAAATTGTTTTCGAAGAAATTATAAAATATCATAATGTAAATAATATTCATGAAATATGGCCAAATTTAACCTTGTATATTCATGGTGGTGTAGCTTTTGATCCATATCGAGAAACCTTTAAAAAAATTTTAGGAAAGCCTATTACTTATATTGAAACTTATATGGCAAGCGAAGGCAGTTTTGGTTTTCAATCTCGCCCTGGCGAAAAAGGCATTAGTTTAGTTTTGAATAATAAAATTTTTTATGAATTTATTCCATTCAATGAAACCAATTTTGATGAAGATGGCGAGCTAAAAAGCAACCCTGAAGCTTATATGATTCACGAAGTAGTCGAAGATAAAGATTACGCTATAATTTTAAGTACTTGCTCGGGAGCTTGGCGATATTTGATTGGTGATGTGGTACGTTTTACATCAGTTAAGCATGCTGAGATAATTATTTCTGGTCGTACAAAACAATTTTTAAGTTTGTGTGGTGAACATTTAAGTGTCGATAATATGAACAAAGCTATTGAACTAGTTCAAAAAAAATTACACATTGAAATAAAAGAATATACTGTTGCTGGTTATTCTAAAGATAATTATTTTGCACATAAATGGTATTTAGGTTGTGATAATTTGACTATTGATAACGGAATAGTTTTGAAAGAAATCGATGCTATTTTGTGTGAAATTAATGATGATTATGCAGTGGAAAGAACAAGTGCATTAAAATATCTTGATATTGAAATAATTCCTTCCTCACAGTTTATTGATTTTCTGCACCACACCGGAAAGTATGGAGCAATGAACAAATTTCCTCGAGTTTTAAAAAATAAACAGCTTGCACAATGGCAAGATTTTATTGGAGAGAAAGTTTAGGTAAGATTTTTATTTTTTGTAAATCAAGTTAATTTATCTTTTTATGAAACGTAATCAAATCGAAAATAAGACATTAAAGTACTTAAAAATTTTAATCACTATATCAATATTAGCATTATGCTTTCATTTGCTAATATTAATAAAACTAATACCTTATGAAATCACTTGGGGCGGCAGACTTAAGAATGATAATGAAATGTATGTTTTCGAAATCATATCTATAGCAATTAATTTGTTTTTTATTTATGTTTTATTGCAAAAAGGAAACTTAGTGAAAAACGTTTTTAATGCTAAGACCTTAACTTTAATTTTATGGACTTTCTTTTTTCTATTTTCTTTTAATACACTTGGAAATATATTTGCTAAAACTATTATCGAAAAATGCTTTTTTGTCCTAACTCTTATAAATGCAATTTTACTATGGAAAATAAATAAAACTAAATAGTTTTAGCTAAACTATTTAAACTTAAAATTATAAGTTATACTTGGAATAATTGGGAAAACAGAAACCTGTTTAACTTTAATTTCCACACCGCTAGTAGCCACATTTCCAGGTAAATCAAGATAAAGGAAGTAAGGATTTTGACGGCTATATAAATTGTAAACTCCAAAATTCCATGAGCCTTGCCAACGTCTTTCTTTTTTGGGTTTTGGTGTATAAGTTGCTGCAATATCAAATCTATGGTAAGCAGGAATTCGATAATTATTTAACTTATCATAATTTTGTAAAAGTTGCCCATCGATTATATAAAGTTCTGAAGGCAAAGTAACTCTTGTGCCCGAACCATAAATAAACACTGCCGATAAACTCCATTTATTATTAATTTCATAAGATGAAGTTACAGATAGATTGTGCCGTTGATCGTATTTTGCAAAATAGGATTCACCTTTGTTTAATTGAGGAAAATTTCGTTTTGTCCAAGCTAAAGTGTATGAAATCCAACCTGTAAATTTTCCTTTTGTTTTATTAATATAAAACTCAGCGCCATATGCATCGCCAGTACCAAATACAAAATCGTAATCAATATCAGTAATTCCGCCAGGAATATAGCCCTCTCGGTATTCTACCATATTATTCATTTTTTTGTAATACACCTCCACAGATGTTTCAAGTTTATTATCAAAGAAATTATTGAATGAACCTAAACTATATTGCCAAGCATTTTGTGGACGAACAAAATATGAACTAGGTGTCCAAATGTCGGTAGGCAAAGTAGATCCATTATTTGTAACTAAATGCAAATATTGAAAAGTTCTAGCAACAGAAGCTTTAATAGATGAATTTTCTGAAATTGAAATCCGTGCATTTAATCTTGGTTCAAAACCGCCATAAGTTTTTACATTTTCACCATTTTGATATACGACACTGTCTTTTTTTAATTTTGTAATGGGATCAAATTCATATCTTGTATATGGTCCTGATTGTATAAATCTCGAATATCGAAGACCAGCATTAATTTTAATTTTTTCGCCTAAATCAAATTCGTCTAAAGCATATATGCCAAGTTCATGTGCATATTTTTTTGACGCTTGGT
>JAGNRR010000140.1 GCA_017988595.1 Chitinophagaceae bacterium | reverse complement strand
AGCAAAAACAATACCTATACCTACACCTGAACCAGCTAAAGATATAGTGGCTAGGCCCGCTCCTATTAATTTAGCTAATAAAATTAAATCCATGTCTAAAAAAGTTAAAAAATTCTTGAAACTATATTTATAAAATGGCTGATTAAAAATCCTTAAAACTATGTTTATAAAAAATGTTAAAAAAATAAAATTTAAAAAAAATTATTAACTATTATAAAATTACTTAAAAAAAAATTAATTGCTTAAAAAGTTATTTTGTATTTGAATAATCAGCAAAATTGTGCATGTATCATGCGTCATAAACATCTCCTGGCATTGCATGAACACATATTGGCATAAAAGCATGGTTAACACCACATAATTCACTACATTGACCATAGTAAATACCAGGTGTTTTGATATTTAATCAAACTTGATTCAAACGTCCTGGAATAGCATCAATTTTAACACCAAAACTAGGAACAGTTCAACTATGAATAACATCATCTGAGGTAACTAGTAACCTGATTGTTCTATTAACTGGTAAACAAACTACATTATCAACTTCTAATAATCTATTGAAATAAAACATGTTATAAGAAAAAGTTGTTTTATGATTAAAACCTAATACTTTATACATAAGTTCTTTGCTAATACCACTGTTAATAGGAATATTAAGATTTTTATAGTTTGCAGCTAATTTTAAAACAGTTTTTGTATATAAATTTGTAAAAGTAAAATTAGTTAAATTTCTATCTTCACTAGAATCCACCATATAACTATCAAACACATAATTTTTAGGAAATTTCGTGTATATATCTTTTAATTTTTCTATAGCAACAGAATTATTAAAAAAATAATTGTTAATATAATTAAAATTAACTTTATTAACATCTATATCATAATTATATTCATAAGATCAATATCATTGATGACCAGTAATTTTTATAGTCATACTAGGCTCTTCTTCTGGTTCATTCATAATATAAAGTAATATAAAAGAAGGTATAGTAATAAGTATTAAAATAAAAGCTGGTATTACAGTTCATAAAATTTCAAGATTTTGATCATGATTAATTGAGTTTTCTTCAACTTTTACTTCAGTTGGTTTTTCTGTATAAAAATAGTAAATAGAAGATCCTAACATTCATATAACAAAAATTGCTATAAATAATAAATAAGTCATACTGTTATTATGAAATTCAATAAAATTATCCATATTTAAAATAGATAAATTTACAAAACTTATTTGTTTATAAAAAGAAACATTAACAGTGTTATCTACAACTATAGTAGTTGTATTATCAAAACCATCAAAATCTTTATTATTCACGGCAAAAAAATAATTAAAAAAAAAAAATTTTATACTATTTCTAAAAGCAATAATAGCTTTACCTTTTTTATTAATTCAATTACTTATTGGTGTAATATCACTTTGTAAAGTTGTATTATCCACATATAAACTTTGAATTAATACATATAAAAAAATAATCAATGATACAATTGAAATAAAAGAACCAGCACTAGATAAAACATTTCAATATTCATAACAATCAGGATAATCTGGTATACGTCTTGGCATACCAGACATACCTAAATAGTGCATTGGAAAAAATGTTAAATTAACACCTATAAAAAAAAATCAAAAATGTAATTGAGCTAAAAATTCATTATAGTGTCTTCCTACTATAAAATAATATCATTGGTAAAAACCACTAAAAATTGCAAAAACCGCACCCATAGATAAAACATAATGAAAATGAGCAACTACATAGTAAGTATCATGAAAGTAAACATCTAACCCAGCATTAGCTAATAATACTCCGCTTAAACCACCAATAGTGAATAAAACTATAAAAGCTAAAGCAAATAACATAGGAGCATTAAGATAAACAACACCACCTCATATAGTTGCAATTCAACTAAATATTTTTATACCTGTAGGTACAGCTATGATTAAAGTAGCCGCTGTAAAATAAGCTCTTGTATCAACATCTAATCCAACAGTATACATATGATGTGCTCATACTATAAAACCAAGAATACCAATACTTACCATAGCTTGAACCATACCAACATAACCAAAAATTTCTTTTTTAGAATTTTCAGAAATAACATGACTAATAATACCAAAACCTGGTAAAATTGGAATATAAACTTCTGGATGACCAAAAAATCAGAATAAATGTTGATACAATACTGGATCACCTCCATTACTATATTCAAAAAAACAAGTTGAAATATTTCTATCAGTTAATAACATAGTTAAAGCTCCAGCTAAAACTGGAACGGCTAACAATAACAATATTGAAGTAACTAAAATAGATCATGCAAATAAAGATAGATTATGCATAAAAACACCTCTTGATCTCATATTGATAATAGTTGTAATAAAATTTATAGAACCTAATATAGAAGACATACCAGCTATATGTAAACTAAAAATTGCTAAATCGATTGCTGGAGTAGGATAAGAACTTAACGGCGGATAAAAAGTTCAGCCAGTACCAACACCGTCCTCAACAAAAAAAGCAAATAAAAATAAAATAAAAGATTGAGGTAATAATCAAAAACTTAAATTATTTAATCTTGGAAATGCCATATCTGGAGCTCCTATTACAACTGGAACTAATAAATTACCAAATCCACCAATTAAAATTGGCATAACTGTAAAAAAAATCATTATAATTGCATGACTTGTAACTATAGTGTTATACAATTGATTATTTCCGTTTAAATATTGTATATCAGTGTAAGCTAATTCTAATCTTATTAAAAAAGATAAATATGAACCAGCTATAGCTGAAAACAGTCCAAAGATAAAGTATAGAGTTGCTATGTCTTTATGATTTGTTGAAAATAATCACCTTACAATAAAACTTTTGATTGCTGTATACGAGTAATTCCTATTATTATTATTTAATATATTTTTTATATTATTTAGCATTTTTTTTTAAAAAGATCCTCACACATAAACAAATAAGTAAACTAAAATTCAAATAATATCAACAAAATGTCAATATCAAACCGAAAATTTAAAACCTAAATGAGTTTCATAAAAAAATTGATTTTTTATAGATCTTCAAAGTGATACCATTAAAAATATTACACCAATAATAACATGTAATCCGTGGAATCCAGTTAATAAATAAAAAATAGAACCATAAACTGAATCAGTTATATTAAAATCAGCTATTGAAAATTCATAACCTTGAGTGCCAATAAAAATAATTCCTAATGCAATAGATACCAATAAAGTCTCTTTTAAACCTATTAAAAATAAGTTACCAGCAAAAAAATTAGTTTTAGATGTAATAGGACCACCAATACCAGAAGCTAAATGAAAATGAGAAGCAGTAGCATATATACCAGATAAAACTAAAGTAACAGTATTAAGCATAGGTAAATAAAAAGGATTAACCGGTATAATACCATATGTAGGTCAAACTCCTCCAGTATGAATAGAAGGGTTTAAACTATAATGAAAAAACGATCAAAAAAAACCAAAAAAAAACATAGCTTCAGAGGCTAAGAATAGTACCATACCTGAAGTTAAAATTTTTTGAACAATTAAAGTATAATATCCACGTAAAACTGATTCAGAAATAATATCTGTAAATCAGCCTTTTACTATATCAATTATAATTACTACAGCTATATAAAGAAAATACTTAGGACTAAAAGTCAAACCCAATAAACTAGGATGAAAGTAATTAATTGTATTTACTAAAAAAAAGTTAATAAAAAATGAAAGTGTTACAGGTCAAAGAGATACTTCGACCATATGAAATGGATGCCTTATAAAATAGGACGTCAGTAACAAACAAAATTTATAACTTTTTTTTATAATATAAAATTAATTAGTTTTTTTTATCTTTCAATAAATTAAATTTAGAAATAAATAATAAATAAAAAAAATAAAAAAAATAAAAAAAAACTAATATTTGTGAAACGGTTATATAAGGCTCTTTAACTGGCATAGCCCCTAATCACATCAATAAAATAAAAATTAAATTAAAAATAAAAAAAGCATATTTATTTAATAACACATTAATAAAAATAACTAATTTAAATTTATAAGCTATATTTTTATACAAGTATTGATTAAAAGATACACTTGGTAGTAAAACAAGAACTAATAAAGATCCTAACATAGCTAACACCCCTAAAGCTTTATTTGGAATTGATCTTAAAATAGCGTAATAAGGTGAAAAATATCATTCTGGAACAATATGTTCAGGTGTACTCATTATATTAGCCGGTATATAATTATCTGAATGACCTAAAACATTTGGAAAATACAAAATAAATATAAAATAAATTAATAAAAATAAAAATAAAAAAACCAAATCTTTTAATAAAAAATAAGGATAAAAATTTATTTTATCATTAAAACATTCAAGCCTTAAAGGATTATAAGAGCCTTTATCATGCAAAAAAATAAAATGTAGTACAACAAAGAAAAGTATTATAAATGGTAAAATAAAATGTAGTACAAAAAATCTATTTAAAGTTGCGTTAGAAACTGAAAAATCACCTCATAACAAATATACTATTTTTTTACCGATTACAGGTAAAACAGTAACTAAATTAGTAATAACAGTAGCCCCTCAATAACTCATTTGACCTCAAGGTAAAACATAACCTATAAATGAAACCGCCATTAATAAAAATAAAATAATTACACCAGAAATTCAAACTAGTTTATTATAAGAATAAGAATTATAATAAATACCTCTAGCTATATGAATATAAGTAAACACAAAAAAAAAAGAAGCTCCATTTGAATGAATATATCTAATTAATCAACCATAGTTAACTTCTCTCATTATATACTCAACGCTTTCAAACGCCATATTAAAGTTTGGAACATAATATATGGCTAAAAGTAGTCCAGAAACAATTTGTATTACCAAAACAATAGTCAATAAAAACCCAAAGTTCCAAAATGAATTCAGTGTTACCGGTGTTGGATAATTAAAAAAATGATTTTTTGCAATTTTATAAAAATTAAAAAACATAGTTTTTATTACTGTTAAATCTAATTGAATCTTCGCTTTATAAGAATAAATAATATGAATACAAAATTAGTGAGCTTAGCTGGAATTGAACCAACATTTAACGCTTATCAAGCGCTTATTCTGCCATTGAATTATAAGCCCACAATTTTTTATCTTTCTTCCTCCTCCCTCCCTCTCTTCTTTCTTCTTTTTATTTTCTTTATCTTCTATAATTTTTTATCTTTCTTCCTCCTCCCTCTCTTCTTTCTTCTTTTTATTTTCTTTATCTTCTATAATTTTTTATCTTTCTTTCTTCTTACTCAA
>JAGNRR010000139.1 GCA_017988595.1 Chitinophagaceae bacterium | reverse complement strand
GTTTGATAATTATCGTTTTGCGATATTAAAAAAAATAATTTCCTAAAAAATAGAATTATTTTAACATTTTAAATAAAATAAAATCATATCTTGCATATCAAATTAAGAATTAAAAAAAGGTTATGAAAAAATTATTACTTTTATGTTGTTTTTCATTGTTTGCTTTTGCCAGCAATGCACAGTTAACTTATTTACAAGCGAGTGATACAGCTACATACTTAAATCAACCAAATGATGCAATATATAAATTTTGCTATTTTAAATTTTACAATCCAACAAATGCGCCAATTACAATAACTTGGACAAGAACTGGTTTTGAATATCCTTCAGGATGGGATTCTCCAGGAATGTGCGATGATAACACTTGTTATAGTGACTTTTCTTCTGCAAAAACTTATACAGTTCAACCAGGAGATACTGCATCATTACATTCTCAAATCAGAAGAACTGCTCCCGGTGTAAAAGGATGCGCTTATGCAATTGCTACAATTTCAGAACCAGGTAAAGGATTGAAAACAGTAACATTTATTCATACTTCAGAAACAAATACTGTTAATTCGTTTTGCTCTCCATTAGCAACTAAAGATTTTGATATTACTAAAAGTGTAGATGTATATCCAAATCCAGCTTCAAATTTTATTAATGTAAAAATCAACAATAGTTTGATTCAAAATGTAACGGTTACGAATATTATTGGCAAAAAACTTTCTAGATATACATTTGATATTAATAAATCAAATATTTTCAGAATAGAAATGGACCAATTGCCAAATGGTGTTTATATGCTACAATTTGCTGATAAAAATGGCAATAATCTTGGTGTAAAAAAATTGACAAAAAATTAAATATAACAAGGTTTTAAAATCTTTAAAAAATGATACGCTAAGCGTATCATTTTTTTTTATATTAATATTACTTTTAGGTTTTAATAAAAATGAAAATGAAAATAATAAGTTATAATGTAAACGGTATTCGTGCGGCAATGAAAAAAAATTTAATTGAATGGCTAAAAACTATTGATGCCGACATAGTTTGTTTTCAAGAATTAAAGGCTAATAAAGAAGACATAGAAGAATCGCAATTTAAAGAACTTGGATACCATTGCTATTGGTTTTCGGCTCAAAAAAAAGGTTATAGTGGTGTGGGAATATTGACTAAAAAAGAAGCTTCAAAAGTTGTTTATGGAAATGGAATGGAACAAGCAGATCATGAAGGAAGAACATTGCAATTAACAATAGATAATTTTAGAATAATCAATACATATTTTCCTTCAGGAAGTAGTGGGGATGAAAGACAGGAATATAAAATGGAATTTCTTGATGATTATTTAATTTTTTTAGAAGAACAAAAACAACTTTTTGAAAACATAATAGTTGCTGGGGATTATAATATTTGTCATAAAGCAATAGACATTCATGATCCAAAAGGAAATAAAAATTCAAGTGGATTTTTGCCAGAAGAACGAGCATGGATGGATAATTTTTTTGATTGTGGCTTTGTAGATACGTTTAGATTTATAAATCCTCATCCACATCAATATACGTGGTGGAGTTATAGAGCAAATGCAAGGCAAAATAATAAAGGTTGGCGAATAGATTATATCAATGTAAATGAAAATTTAAAATCAAAAATTGCAGATGCACAACTATTTCCAGATGCATATCATTCCGATCATTGTCCCATCATGATAACTTTAAGCTAATAAAAAATGTATATCTATAACGTAACGATTAAAATAACAAAAGAAAAAAGCGAGGCTTGGCAGACCTGGTTGAATGAAGAACATTTGCAAGATGTTTTAAAAACAAAATGTTTCTTTCAAGCTAATTTTTTTAAACTATTAGAACCTAAAACTGATGACGATGATGACAGCGATACATTTGTGGTTCAATATTTTTGTAACACTGAAAAAGATTACGAAAATTATATTTTAAACTTTAGTGAAACACTTCGAAAAAAGGGAGAAGAAAAATTTGGTGGACACTTTATTGGCTTTCGATCATTTATGAAAATGCTCAAAACCTTATAAATTAAGGCTTTTTTGACAAAAAATGTTAATATCTTGTGTAAAGTATTGATTTTGTTGAATTTATTTTAAAAAAAAGTTTTGAATATCAATGAAACGCCCTATTTTAGCAGTATTATTTAAACTTTTAAAAATATAAAAAAATGAACAAAGCAGAATTAATCGAAGCAATGGCAAAAGGAGCCGACATTAGCAAAACAGCAGCAGGTGCAGCTTTAGATGCATTTACTGAAAATGTAACAAAAACTTTAAAAAAAGGTGATAAAGTAACATTAGTTGGATTTGGTACTTTTTCTATTTCTAAACGTGCAGCTCGTGTTGGACGTAATCCTCAAACAGGAAAAGAAATTAAAATTGCAGCTAAAAAAGTTGCTAAATTTAAAGCAGGAAAAGATTTAGCTACAAAAGTTGCTAAATAATTTTGACTCTTTATTTCTTAAAAAAAACTTCAACTTAGGTTGAAGTTTTTTTTTCTTAAATTTTTAATAATCTACTCCCTGCTTCAATAAGGGTTTCATCATTTTTTGCAAAACAAAAACGTATCATTTTATGATCAGTTTTATATTTATAAAAAGAACTAAATGGAATCGCTGACACTTTACATTCTTTTGTAATTCGTTTTGCAAATTCAATGTCATTTTCATCAGAAATTTGTTCAAACCCAACTGCTTGAAAATAAGTACCAGATGAAATTTGATAAATCGTGAACTTTGTTTTTTCAAGTAACGAACAAAATAAATTTCTTTTTTGTTCAAAAAAATCATTCCATTTTAAATATGTTGACGGATCTTTTAAATATAAATTTATTGCTGCCTGCATAGGCGTATTGCTCGTAAATGCAATGTATTGATGAAGTTTACGAAATTCTAAAGTTAAATTTTTTGGTGCTATACAATAACCCAATTTCCAACCAGTGGCTTGAACCACTTTGCCAAATGAATAAATGACAAAACTTTGTTCAAACAAATCATCATGCAACAACACACTTTCATGTTTTTTATTTTCAAAAATGATATGTTCGTATACTTCATCGGCGATGATAAAAATATTTTTTCCTAGAACTAAATTTTTCAATTCATTAATATCAGCATTATTCAATACTGTTCCAGTAGGATTGTGAGGAGTATTTATAATTATAGCTTTGGTTTTATTTGAGATGGCCTCAGCTACTTTTTGCCAATTTATTTTATAAGATGGAAAATCTAATGCTATAGGAATTACTTTTGCACCAAGCATTTCAATATTTGCAAGGTATGAATCATAAGCAGGCTCAAAAATTATTACCTCATCGTTTTTTTCTAAAATACATTTTAACGCAGTAAAAATTGCATAAGTTGCACCAGGTGTTATTGTAATTTCTTCACTTGCAGAAATATTTTTATCATATAAATTGGCTATTTTTTCAGCAATTGTTTCTCTAATAGAAATCAATCCTGGCATTGGAGCATATTGGTGTGAGCCATTTTTAATTTCATCAGACAAATAATTTATAAGTTGTTTATCTAATGGAAAATCTGGAAATCCTTGTGCTAAATTTATTGCATTTTCTTGAACAGAAAGTGCACTCATCTCCGAAAAAATACTATTCGCTACATTTGGAAGTTTGGAATTTATAATCACAATTACAAAAATTTGTCGCCTTTATTTCTTTTTACTTCTGCTACATAATCTTTTATTTGTTGTTCTCTATTTTTTTCACAAATCAATAAAACATCATCTGTGTCAACAACAATAAATTGTTCTAAACCTTGCAAAACAACTAATTTATTATTTGGAGTTTTCACCATACATTGGCTCGAGTCTATAATCATAACATTATCTCCATAAACTGCATTTCCTAAATAATCTTTTTTGGAGTTATCATATGCACTATTCCATGTTCCTAAATCTGTCCACCCAAAATAAGATGGAATAACATATACATTTTTTGCTTTCTCCATAATACCATAATCGATAGAAATATTTGTGCATTGCGGATAAGCTTTTTCGATTTCAGTTTTTTCATCTTTGGTATTATATACTTTTATCTGCGAAAAAATTTCATTCAACTCTGGTAAATAATATTCAAATGCTTGTAAAATTGCTTTTACGTTCCAAACAAAAATCCCTGAATTCCATAAAAATTCACCACTTTTTAAAAATGTTTCAGCTAATTCGTGAGATGGTTTTTCGGTAAATGTTCTAACAGGATAAAACTGATCTACTTTTTTTGCGGTATCATATTGTATATAACCATATCCAGTATCTGGACGAGTTGGTTTTATTCCTAGTGTTACTAAAATATCATTATTACTAACAAAATCTAAGGCATCTAAAACTGTTCGTTCAAATTTTCGTTCATCAAAAATTAAATGATCAGCAGGGCTCATTATTATATTTGCTTTTGGATTTATACTAAATAATTTATGAGCAATATAAGCCGTACATGGTGCAGTATTTTTTCGGCTTGGTTCGCTCAAAATATTATTTTCATTTAAATCCGGTAATTGTTCTTTAAGTATAGGAATATACATTTCGTTGGTAACGATATAAATATTTTCTTTTGGGCAAATTAATTTAAATCGTTCATAGGTCCATTGAATCAACGATTTTCCAGTTCCTAAAATATCTAAAAATTGTTTTGGATAATGATTGCGACTTATGGGCCAAAATCTGCTTCCAATTCCTCCAGCCATTATGGCAACATAATTATTTTTTATACTCATGTAGTGATTTATTATTCCCTACAAATATAATAAAATACTAAGGTGCTTTGGTTTTTTAAAGCAATAAAATTATTAAATTGTATTAATAAATATATTCAAATTTTCATTTTCCAAGCTTCGCATTTCTTCTTTTTCTTTTTTAGATTTATCGCCAAAACCACTTAAATGAAGGGCGCCATGAAGGATTACTCTATATAATTCATTAATATAAGACACCTTAAATATTTTTGCATTTTCAGTAACTCTTTCTGCACTTATATAAATCTCACCTTTAATTAAGTTTTCATTTTCCGACAAATCAAATGTAATGATATCTGTATATGTATTATGCCTTAAAAATTGTTTATTAAGTTTTACTAAATATTCATCACTGCAAAAAATATAATTTAAATCACAATTTCTTTGAGTATATTTTTTAATCATTTTTTTTAAAAAAGAGCCCAATTTTCTTTTTTCCATAAGCATACTGTTTACATCCAAATCATGAAAAGCACATTTACTCATTATTCAAAATTTAATTAATTAAAATTGTGCTATTTCAGAAATTTGACCTTGAACCAAATCATCAATGTT